>CASFOM010000101.1 GCA_949296295.1 uncultured Alistipes sp.
CCCTTCCGTATTAAATAGATAAAGTTTCCCTGAACTAAAAACAGAGATACGCCCTGTCTGATCTTCTACATATACCGAAGAAACAAGGCCTGACATCTCTCCCGGACCTTTCCCCCGACTGCCTAACCGACTTAAGAATTTGCCTGAACGATCAAACAGGTAAGGGGTATGGCTTTCATCTGTCACAAGAATATAGTTACGGGTTAAATAGACCTGACTTATAACCCCTCCTATCAAAACAGAATCGTTTGTCTCTAAAGGAATATACTCCACAGAAGAAGCTATCGAACTTAACATAACAGGTTGAGAGGAAACGGATAAGGCCTTATCTATATCTATAACAGATGGCTCTTTTTGTGAAAAACAAAAATCAACCGTTCCTAAAATTAATAAAAATGTAAGGCTAAAACATTTCATAACCAATCAATTAAAAGGTTTTTATAGTGACTATCTCTATCGTAATCCCTCTCCATTAGTTTCCTTTTACAAAAAATAAATCTCCTCTCTTTCAAATATATAAAACACAAATATTATTTCAAAAAATAAAAGTACTTTATAAAATCGAACAAAAAAACATATTCAACAAAACCTTAATAATACATTCCTTTAATTCTGTTTTCTTCTTTCAACCTTTAAAATTGACCTTATAACTATAAATCATTCCTAAAAAATATATAACCCTATTCTTCAGTAACCAACTCCCATACAATTACAAACAGAATACAAAAACATATACTGAAATCAATAAAAATTCCCATACCCAAAACTCGAACATTTCCAATATCCCAAATTCTGAATATCCTTAAAACATAAAAAGTAAAGTCATGATATTCCGTAACAAGTAACCCTATTAATATAAAATTTTCAAACTACTTTTTCAAAAAAGTTTTTTTCAATTTTCCAAAAATGATAACCGGGTTAGCATCTTCCTCCAAACCACCCACAAAAGTCCTAAAATCATCATTATCCGATAATTCTGATTGCTTTTTTAAATCTGACATATAAGCTATTCCCCATAAATAACAACCATCCGGCGTACATCCATATGGGAAAAAATCAAATCCATTATCCACATCATTTTCAAAAAAATCACCCCCTCGATAAACTTTTCCCTCTCGTTCATCATACACAAAAAAATAAGAAGTCAAATTATTTCCCATAATCCCCATAAAAATATAATCTCCAACTTCCTTTAATAAAATACTCATTCCTTTTTGAGTATCTACTTGATCAAACTCTATCCGAAACGGATTTTCTACATGACCATCTTCATAATAAAACCGATAATAACGACACGAACCAATCTGACCATCAAAATACCCAAGATAATCTGATTGATTACTAAAAGACGGATCATAATTTGTTTCATAATGAATGTTATCATATCCCAAATAATGTTCTTGAGGTTTTGCTTCATATGCTACCCCATATATGCCGGGAAGAGGCTTTAGTGTCTCTTCCCTTGCATACGTATCAGACATGAAAACCCGTGTAGAATCTGGATTAAAATGAAAATAAAATGTCCTATCTTCATTACCCATATGCAAATATAAAGGCAAATGAGGAGAACGATAATGTGTTTCCCCTTCATGAAACCGAAGAACCGATAATTGATCTTCCCTCAAAAATTTTCCTTGAATATCAAAACACATTGTATGTAAACCATCTAAAAACAACGTAACCTCTTTAGTATCGGAATCAATACACCCGCCTTCAACATAGTATTGTATTTCTCCCGGTCCTTGACCTCTTACACCTATCCTATTCAAAAAATTCCCCTGACAGTCAAATAAATAAGGCACTTGATTCAAAGACGACAACATAATATAACTATCTGTAATACAATCCACTCTGCAAGAACCCGGTAACAAACAAGAATCAGAAGTCTCTAAAGGAACATACTCTATGGATGATACAATATCACTCAATTTAAAAAGAGGTGCAGTACGTAATGCCTCATTCAAATCCAATACTACACAACCATCTGCATCCTTTTCTACAGACCCCTTTTGAGAACATGAATTCAATAAAATAGATATTCCCAAAAGTATCCGTAACAATAAGCCTTCAGTATTCATTTTCATTCGCAATTAATAGTTCACTAAATACACAAAGATTCACCTAATATTTTGACAATTATCCATGAACATATCCTTCTCCCGGATAGCAGCCAACATTAGTCAATCCTTCTGCACAAGCCTTATCTCCTGCCTCAGATATAGAACGGGCCCAATAGTATTTCGTCACAGGAATCCCGTATAACTTTCCTTCACAAGTATATCTACTATATTCGAAATCATCAGGTTCAAAATCATAATTGCAGTGAGGACATTTCATTCCTCCACACAATTCTTTCATTTGATCTTCGGTTAATTTCCTCCCCTGTAAACCAAACTTTACAGAATGTAAAATAAGCTTTCTCATTTTTCTTTTTTCATTAATACAGGCCTATTGATTGTACTTATTTTGACACATGAATTTGATTATTAATTAACTTAAATATAAAGATAATGAAATATCAATAACTCATAAATTTCTTTACAAAAGAACAACAATAAAACACCTTCAAATTAAACATTAATTAAATATTCTCCAAAACAAAACAACCTCCTTTCTCTATTTTTGGAGAGTAAATTAGATTAGTATTTTAATAAAAATATTTATACTTCTCAACAATCTAATCTTAATATCATTTTAGTACTTATTAATTTCCTAATTCCAACTGATTCTTTACCAATCGATAATAATCGCCTCGTCGTGTAACCAATTCTTCATGAGTCCCCTGCTCCGTAATACGACCTTCACTCAATACAACAATATTATCCGCATTCCGGACCGTACTCAGACGATGAGCCACAATAACCACCGTCTTGTCCCGGAAAAACTCATTCATGTGTTCCATAATCGTCCGCTCATTATTCGCATCAAGGGCATTGGTTGCCTCATCAAAGAAAATATAATGCGGGTTTTTATACACTGCCCGGGCGATTAAAATGCGCTGACGTTGTCCTGTACTGAGACCATGACCTTCTGAGCCTATCTTCGTATCAAAACCTAACGGCAACGAATCCACAAAATCAGATATATTTGCCACCTGTACAGCATGACGTACCTGTTCCATATCCGGAACGTCATCGGCTACCGCAATATTGGCGGCCAAGGTGTCGGAAAAAATATATCCCTCCTGCATCACAATACCGCAGTTCTTACGCCAACAACCCGGACTGTAACGCCCCAACAAATGTTCTCCCAAACGAATGCTCCCGGATGCCGGAGGATAAAAACCCAATAACAATTTAAGCAAGGTCGTCTTGCCACTGCCACTCGTTCCCACTATCGCCGTTACCTTACGCGCCGGGATGGTCAGCTCAATATTATCCAAAACCTTAGGAGCCATCGGCCCGTCATATTGAAATGACACCTTATCCAACACCAAATCCGCCTGTCCCGGAATGTCCCGAAGTCCCGGAGTATCTATCGGTTCTTCATCTTCCATATCGTGAATCTCGCCCAACCGTTCCAAACTGATTTTCGCATCCTGTGCCTCCTGAATAAACCCTATAAACTGACTGATCGGAGCATTCAACTGCCCCAAAATGTACTGCATGGCCATCATCATTCCCAGCGTCATATCTCCTTCAATAACAGCCTTCGCCGCCAAAAAAGAGACCATAACATTCTTCGCCTGATCGATAAACAATCCTCCTACCTGTTGCGTCTGACTAAGCGTCAATGCCTGTATGCTGACACGAAAAAGACGAGCTTGAATACGCTCCCATTCCCACCGTTTCTGCTTCTCACAATTGTTCAACTTTATCTCCTGCATCCCATTAACCAACTGGACCAAACTGCTCTGATTCGCCGAAGAAACATGAAAACGCTTATAATCCAACTCCTTGCGCTTCTTCAAAAAAATGACAACCCACAACGCGTACAACAAACTCCCCCCCAAAAAAATCAATAAAATCTGCAAATGGTAAAAGGCCATAATAATCGCATAAACGACAAACGAAAGCAATGAAAAGGAGATACTAATCAATGAACCTGTCAAAAAGGACTGAATACGACCATTATCACCTATCCGCTGCATAATATCTCCAACCATCTTGACATCAAAAAAAGAAATCGGTAAACGCATCAGTTTACTCAAAAAATCAGAGATAAAGGAAATACTGATTCGCGTAGTCATGTGCAACATCAGCCAACTACGTATCAGATTATTGGCTGTCTGACCAAAAGTTAAAATCATTTGGGCCACCAAGGTCATCACAATAAAACCAAGATTATGGTTATTTATCCCGAAATCAACCACCGACTGGGTGATAAACGGAAAGACCAAACTAATGGCTCCCCCTGTAAGCATCGCCAAAATCAGTTGCACAATATAACGGGTATAAGGACGCAAATAACCCAATAAATAACCAATCTTTAACTTTGGTCCCTCCTGATCCTCCTCCCGATAAAACTCAGGTGTAGGTTCCAAGGTCAACAACATTCCCAATGCCTCATCTTGCTCTTTGGTCGCCAACCAGTGCTGTATGAATTCAGACTGGGTATAA
>CASFOM010000102.1 GCA_949296295.1 uncultured Alistipes sp.
CCATTTCACTATTCCATAATTTCAAATCATCCAATGGAACTGTTAGACAAACTTCTTTTTCTTCTCCTGGCTCAAGATGTATTTTTTAAATGCCTTTAAAGCCTTTACCGGTGTAGTTACACTACTAATTTTATCTCTAACATATAACTGTACTACTTCCATTCCTGATTTCAATCCAGTATTTTTAACCTGGCAACGAACCTCTATATTCCCCTTTTCTTCATTCAAATTTTTATTTATCCTTAAATCCTTATACTCAAACGTTGTATAACTCAACCCGTATCCAAAACAAAATAAAGGTTCCGGGGACGAGAAGACATAGTCTCGTCCTGGTTTTTCCGGTAAGCCCGGCTGTTTATAATATCCTTTCCCGGAAGGTTTATGATTGGCATACACAGGAATATGGCCCGTAGTTTTAGGAAAAGTTATGGGAAGACGACCTGAAGGATTAACCTCCCCAAAAAGAATTCTACTAACAGCGGTCCCTCCCTGTTCTCCTGGATACCAGGCTTCCAAAACAGCATCTACCATCTCTACTTCTTCTGGAATCGTATAAGGCCTGCCATTAATCATCACCAAAACAATCGGTTTCCCTGTTGCAGAAATAGCTCGTAACAAATCAGGTTGAACTCCTGGAAAATTTAATTCATTTCGATCAAACCCCTCTCCACAAGTATTCACTTCCTTAGAATTAGCATCTCCCCAGCCAATACCTGAATAAATCACACTCGTCCCACCTAAAACCAAAACAACAAGATCACTTTCTTCCGCTGTTTTTACAGCATCTGAAAATCTTTCTTTTGACAAATTGGTTATGCCACAACCTTCTGCATAATTGATTGTCACATTATCCCCTACATATTTTTTAATTCCTTCAAGTACTGTAACCCCATAATCATTATTCTTCGTTATACTATAGTCTCCGAACTGCACTCTATCTGCATTAGGCCCTATTACAGCTATACTATTTAATTTTTTCATGTCCAACGGTAAAATATTATTTTTATTTTTTAATAATACCATTGACTCTTCTGCCATTTGTTGTGCTAAATCTATATACTCTTGTTTATGAAGTTGTTGTTTCAAATCTTGGGGTTTCTCATACACTTTATCAAACAAACCTAATTTAAATTTAACACGCAACACTCGCGTTACTGCCGTATCTATTTCTGAATCACTTATTTTACCCTCTTCGACTAATTTCTTTAAATCTGAATAAGCATAACTTCGAGGAGCTTCCACATCAACCCCTGCATGAAGGGCCTTAATAGCTGATTCCGATTTATCCTTTGAAATAAAATGAAAGCCATTCAACATACCTATTGCAGAATAATCAGATATCACATACCCCGGAAAATTCCATTCTTCCCGTAATATATCGGTCAATAACCAACGATTAGCATGAACAGGAATTCCATCCACTTCATGATAACCAGGCATAATACTATAAACATTGGCTTCCGTTACAGCTTTCTGAAACGAATAAAAATGTAATTCACGAAGAGTCCTTTCTCCAACCAAAGCCGGAGCCAAATTAATTCCAGCTTCAGGTACAGAATAAGCAACAAAATGTTTTCCTGTACAAGCTAATTTCCCTGTCGGTATAGAATCTTTTGTTATTTTAGAATCTCCTTGGAAACCTATAATAAATGCTACACCCATTTCTTTTACCAAAAACGGATCTTCTCCAAAACATTCTTCTACTCGTCCATAACGAGGATCCCGAGCCAAATCCAATAAAGGAGCCAAAGCCTGATCATCTCCCGTCAAAGAAGCCTCTTGAGCCATTACTTCCGACATCTTTTGAGCCAATAACGGATTCCACGTCGCTCCTAAACCTATGGATTGTGGGAAAATTGTCGCGCCTAAAGCCATATGACCATGTTGACATACCGCTGCCTGAATAGCGGGAATACCCAAACGTGTTTGGGTTCGCAAATATTTGTCTGCTGCTTCTGATAAAGTAGCAATCTGTTCACACTCGATAAAAGGTGTTTCCAAACAACCTATACTCTTCCCTTTAAAAACAGAATCCAACGAAGATAAATCTACTTCTCCTTCAGAATTTATCTTTATATCCGATAACCCTTTCATATTAAGTTGATCGATCTTTTCTTCCAACGTCATCCTGTTCAATAAATCCTTTACTCGTTCTTCTATTGATAAACTCGGATCTTTATACGGAAATTGCTCTTGCCCCACAACTTTTAAATATAAAAAGCACATACAAAATAAAGATATTATAATATGCAGCCTCATTATATTATAATTTAATAATTGAATTTAAAATTTAACATAAAAATACCTCATTTAATCAAACATAACGTGAGGATTCATTTCTGCAGGACTTTCCCATTTTATTCCATAGTCTTCTAACAATATTCGACTCTTTGTTCTCCAGTAAATAAAACAAAATCCCATTCCTCGAGGGTGCCCCTCCAATAGTGAATATACTTTCTTATTCGCCTCATCAATGATATTCTCATAATCTATACTCCACTCTACTGGATCCTGTTTCAAAAAACTTTTTCCCTCTATTTTGTCAAAATCTCCTTGATTGGCTCGGTCAATATTACAACGATAGTAAAGAATCTCGTCTTTCACATCTTCTATGATATTCAAATCATCATCACTCGGACTATCAATACGATGAAGTAATAATAGTTCAAATTCTAACATTTTTAATTTCAATCTTGGATGATCAAAAATGACATCGACCATTCTTGAAACTACAGTGGAAAGACTATCCAACATATAATCATATTCTTCCAAATATTTAACTATATCCAGCAACTCTTTCGCTAATGAAGCATTTTCCCATTCTCTATCTTGATTTTTAAGATTCTGTTCTACTACCAATACATCTCCGTAACAAACATTCCAATATGCATTAAGAGTAGTAGTATTTCCATCTCGTTCCAATCCTTCCACAACTTTACGTGCATTATCCAAATCTTCTCTATAAAGGTTCGGATTTGTATATGGTAATCGTTCTTGGGCCACAACTTTTAAAGATAAAAAACATATACAAAATAAAGATATTATAATATGTATTCTCATTACGCTATAATTTATCATTTATATTATTAATATATATTTTATAGACAAAAGCATAAATACCCCCATAAAAACAATTTATTAACTTAATATTGAGATAAATAATCTCCTATTTAAGTTGACAATACTATCGCACGAACACAATCAAAATTTCCTATTGCAAGATCTTCCGGTGATATCAAAAAATCCAAAACTCCACAATCCATGAAATTAAGATTAAAATCTTCTCCTTCAAAAGAATCCACTTGAAGAAGAATTTGCCAATTTTCATACGGATAATCCCATGTTTCCCATTCTCGATAGGTCGGTAATGCAAAAATAGCATGATCTTCATAATAATTTTCAATAGATTCAAAAGTAAAATTTATCTGTAACTCTTCTGGATTCATTGGCATATCATTTTCATCCAACAGAATCATTTCTTCAAAGTCAGAATTATTTCCCGGAAGACCTACTTCCGGGAAATATAAAACCTTTACATCTTTTGTATCACTGATATAACCTGAAATATTATCTGCTACTTCAAAACGTCCAAGATAATGATCTATTTTCGCAAAAAAAGACAGTAATCCCTTGTGAGGAAGAATATTTTCAATATCATAAGATGTAAGTTCCGATAAATTAATTTGACAGATAAACTGGTATTCTACCGGATTATTATTCTTATCAAAATATGTTGGATAATCGTAACCTTTAGGTAAATCAGGATTACCCCAAAAACGACTACCACACTGATCTACTCGATTTAATGACTTCGAAAGAATTAATTTGATCGGTTTCATCTTTTAAAATTTAACATAAAAACACCTCATTTAATCAAACATGACGTGTGGATTCATAATAGCAGGACTTTTCCATTCTATTCCATAATCCTCTGACAATATTCGACTCTTTGTACTCCAGTAAATAAAACAAAATCCCATTCCTCGAGGATGTCCCTCTAAAAGCGAATATATTTTCTTATTTGCCTCATCAATAATATTCTCATAATCTATACTCCACTCTATAGAGTCCCGCTTCAAATGACCTTTCCCTTCTATTTTGTCAAAATCCCCTTGATTGGCCCGGTCTATATTACGACGATAGTAAAATATCTCGTCTTCTACATCTTCTGTGATATCCAAATCATGATCACTCTGAATCTCAATGCGACGAAGTAATAATAACTCTAATTCAAGCATTCTTAATTTCAATCTTGGATGATCAAAAATTACATCAACCATTCTTGAAACTGCAGAGTAAAGATTATCCAACATATAATCGTACTCTTCCAAATATTTAACTATATCCAGCAACTCTTCCGCTAATGAAGCATTTTCCCATTCTCTATCTTGATCTTCAAGATTCTGTTCTGCTAACAATACATCTCCACAACACACTTCCCAGTATGAATTTAAAGTAGCTATATTTCCATCTCGTTTCAATCCTTCCACAGCTTTACGTGCATTATTCAATTCTTTCCTATAACTGATGTTTTTTTTCATACTCTATGTACAATAATTTCTTTACAATTTAAAACAGTTAATTATTTTACAACAAAGTGTTCCACCATTTGAAGTTCATCTGTAGGTGGGGTTTCTTCTTTAAAAAGTGGACAAAAAATAGTATTTTCCGTACTCTGTTTTCCATCAATATCAATAGCGGTATTAAGAATAGCCTCTAAAAATTGTGTTTCCGCAAGTTTCTCTTCATACATTAAATTCACCAAACTATTACACTCTTTAAGAACTTTTCCTCCTTGTTTAAGTAATTTACCATATGCTAAGGCATTTAAACCCAATTCAGGTAATCCCAAAGTAGCATTAGCTTGCAATAACGACAAATTTTTTAACGAAGCCTTAAGCAATTTTAATTGGTCAAGATATTTAACACAATTGGTATGTTCTTTCATTATGGGACACAAATTATCGCCACGTTTGGATTCTAACATAACTGCCTTACATATTTGACCTGATTTAGACTCCAGATAATACGTATATATTTCATATTCAGGCTCTACATCTTTTATAAGATTCTCTACTTGACTATATGCATTAGAAAGATCCACAAGAAATTTATCTACATTCTTTTGTCCCGATGTTTTCGGTCTTTCCCAAACATTCTGAATGACCTTTTCACTACATACAGGATGAGTTACTACAGCTTGAGAAAGTCTGGCTGCTTTCGGAATATCCAAACTTTGATGTTCTTTTGACAATTTTATATCATAAAAAATATATTGTCCCGACCAATTATCTGTATTAGCTAACCAGAACATTAATTGCTGACAACCATTTATGGGAACTGTTACTGTTTGAGGTTCCATTGTTTCATATACGGTTAATTGTGCTACGACTTTATGATCTGCTGCAATAAGCAACGTCTCTTTATATTCATCGGGACGAATATAAGGATGGCAACAAGCAACCGTAAATGTTACACTATTATATTCTCCATAAGTATTAAATGCTGCACAAGAATTTTCTAATGCTTCCCCTCCGGCTGCAAGCATCAAAAATGCTGCAGCTCCTATTAAAGTACTTCCTACCATTGCTCCTCCGACGACTCCTCCTGCAACAAAAGCTGAACCTACTGCAACACCTCCAACAATACCTGATGAAGCCCCATCCGTTCCAGAAAGTACTCCATGGTCCAACGAGAAATGGACACTCGTCTGTAACATAAATCCTTTATTTATACGTTGTCCATTCAACTCAAAATATTTTTTTTGAGTCGTTCCATCATAAAATATCTCATCTTTAGAATCTTTCATTGGACTTACATAATGAATATAAGGAGCTCCTAAATCTATTAAATCTATTGTAGGAGGACAATCCGGTTTAGGATGGACAAAAAGATCATTTTCCACTGGTTCGCCTCGATAAACAATAATATCGGCAATCCCATACGCCGCAACATCTAATGTCGATGACCCTTGATTCTCAAATCGTAATCTACGACAACGATTTAATGGTACTGTATATTCCTGATTCGGATATGTCGCTATCAATGGCGCTTCCAACACAAGAGAATCATCTGCATATACCCGCAAAACATCATTATTCATAGCTCCGCTTTTACCTATATATCCTGCTGTAAAACTCACATAATCAAACTCATTCCCAAGATCAAAAACAGCATAAGCCGTAGTATTATCGCTTAAAACATTTGCTTTCTCATAAAGAATAAGACCTTCATTAAATTTTACACCTCCCATGGAAAAAGTAATATAATCAGATGATCCATCATAAATCTGTCTCTCTGTTTGAGCTCCTGATGCATAAGGAGGAATATTGGAAATGAGTTTACATACATCTGGTAACTCCTTCAGGTGAGGATTTATTGTCGATTCCACTCCACTCTCTGTTTGAGGTTGTTCTCCCATAGGATAAACCATAATCTGAGCTATCCCTCCACTTGTTGATTCCGACTCTTGTTCACTATGAAATGAGAGCATCTCACAACCACTCACATCCAAAGTCACTTGTTGGGCAATATCCTCATAACTCATCTCCAATTCGTAAATAATTTTCCCATCTGCTTTCACTGTAATCCATCCGGATCCCGAATGACTATTCGAATTATCTAACGGACCTACAATAAAACTAAGTTTTGAATACTGTTTCCGTAAATTAAAATAAGCCCAACCAGGATTATTCCCTGAAATGGCTCTACTCATATCTGCAGATAATCCATAATTATATTCTTGACCATTAATTTTAATTGATTTACATTTATCTGAAGGTGATACACTCACCATTCTATTATTTTGAAAATATGGTTTAAGGTCTTTTACTAATTCCAATGTTTTAGGAGCTTCTGTAATAAGATTTCCTGTTTCTTTGGGTTCCTGACCTGCCGTCCAAAGCGTAGCTTCGCCTATACCTATTTGTCCTTCTCCCTGAACAAGAGTAAATTTCAATTCATTAACACCTTTAATATCTAAAGTTATTCGTTTGGGAATTCCATAAGGATATACTATTTCATCCATCACTTTCCGTCCATCTGCATAGGCGGTAACAATTCTTGCCTCCGTAGATATTCCTGTCCCTCCTGCTCCTCTCCCAAAATTCTCATGTCCAAGGACAAACATTATTTTTTCATATTTACCTCCGAGATTGAAAATAGCATATCCAGGTTTATAAGGACCAACAGTATGACCTATTGTAAAACCTCCATACCATTTAAGACCTCCACTCATAGCTATCTGTTTGGAAGAAGGTCCTGTATATTTATAAGCTGTATAACTATATGAATCAACAGGGGTATAAGTATTAACCAAATAATTTACTTGAGCTGCAAGTTCTTCAAACCCTAATAACATGGTCAACAATATTACAATACTCTTTCTCATAATATATATATATTAATTTGATCTCTAAAAAATAAAATACAAATATCTAAACCCAAGCAT
Source organism: uncultured Alistipes sp. (assembly GCA_949296295.1). GTDB lineage: Bacteria > Bacteroidota > Bacteroidia > Bacteroidales > Rikenellaceae > CASDZK01. The sequence goes on from CASFOM010000102.1 coordinate 7,451, forward strand.
CATATCGTCCATCATCATCAATTTCATCATCAAAATCTATAAGGTATAATCCAAGGATTGCTTTCTTTTCCTCCGTTCCTATCGTAAGTTTCATTTGAGGATTTTCTTTAAAATGCAAAATAAATGTCTGTTTTAACTCTTCTTCTCCTTCATAATATACTTCAAATTCGAATTTAAGATTTGAACAATTTAAAACAACTACCTCAGGTAATACGACAACATCTCGACTAAAACGCCGTTCTCGAATAAGATTATATCCCGGTTTAAGGTCTTCTTTATCATACATCATTTTTATACAACCTTTTCCTTCCTCATCTGTCGAAAGAGTTAATTCCAAAGTATCCCAAAAACACATTATCGCCATCATTATTGTAGATTATTATAATAACAACACGATATAATAAAAAAACTATTTCTTAAATATCATTTGTATTGTCTTATTTCTATATTATTGTTGAAAAAATAACTTCAACCTTAATCTTTATTTTCTTATCTTTTTTATTCTTTACTTCAACAACAAACTATTTTAACATTTATTCCAAAAGATTTTTTGTATTTTAAAACAAACATCTTCCCTTTACAACTAAAATAATGATATTTTTTACCACAAAAAGGAAAATAAGCAACTAATATCTATATCTCATAAATTATTAAAATCAATTTTTAGTAAATATATTCTCTATTCCATATTTCTAATTATCCTCTTCTAAACAAACAAATATACTAAATAAATCTTTATAAGACAATGCTTTATATAAAAAAAATAAAATTTATTATTTATGTATTTGTAAAGATTTTATTCATTTTAATAATATCTTCTGATTATTTTCATTTTTTATACAACAACTTCAATCCTTTGGCTATATAAATTCATATTTAAATTAAAGTCTTCTCAATTTATCTACTAATAATTATCTCAGACATTAGAATCATCATCATAATTCATAAATATCAACTAACTAAATTTTTTTTGATTTACAATTCATCTACATTAAAAACCATTTCAAATACAGTTAATACTTACACATATAACTAAAATGCACAATTCTTGTTATTCTTAACACCATAATAATATAACATTCTTTTCATGAAAAAAATTTTTTTATCTCTTATAATATTCTGCTTATTATCTTATCCGGTATTTTGTCAAAAATTCGGTGTCTCTACTAATCTTGCCTACTGGGGATTAACCACACCCAATATAGGATTAAATATCGGATTAGGGAATAAAACCTCAATAGAACTCATCGGACTTTATAATCCTTTTAAATTCAAAAATAACAAACAATTAAAAGGATGGGCAGTACAACCGGAATTTCGTATTTGGACTTGTAAACGTTATAATGGACACTTTTTTGGAATACATGCTCACTATGCCGACTACAATGGAGGATTAAAGACTTTTCTCTACGACGGATGGCTTATTGGCGGAGGAGCTTCCTATGGATATAGCTGGTTAATAGGGAAACGCTGGAACTTAGAAGCAGAAATCGGAATAGGTTATGCTTATATGGATTATAATAAACACAAACGAATACAACATCTTACCAGAGAAAGGCCCATCCATCAAACACGAAATTATATCGGTCCAACAAAAGCAGCTATTACTTTTATTTATTTTATCAAATAATAAATCATGAAAATCAATCGGTATACTCTTCTATTTTTAACAACTATTCTACTATTTTGTTCATGCGGTGGGGTAAAGCGTTTGCAGAAAGGTCAGCAAATAGTCATTACTCCTGTCCATATGGACTTGAAGGAAACGGCAGGTATGGTAAACATCAATTACACATTGCATCTACCTCGTGGATATGCACATAGAAAAGCAAAAATAGTTGTTGCACCACGTTTCAATTATCTCGACCATGTACAAGAACTATCTCCTGTTGTATTATATGGGAAAAATAGCTGGAGAACAGCTATTCGAGCTGCTTGGTTGGAAGACATTTCAAATGACATCCCAGGACAAATAACTTATGTCATAGATAAAAAAACTACTTCCATAAACATCAAAGATCAAGTTCCTTTTGAGCTGTGGATGACAAAAGCCCCTCTCATAGCTTACACTACCGCAACTGCATGTGGTCGAACAGCATTGATAGACCGACAAGTTCTGGCAACAGGAGTCACCTATATACCTATGGGGCCTGGTCCTGTTATTACACGTGAAATTACACAATCCGTAATATATAGAAAAGAAATTGAAGCTCGAATATTTTTCTCTATCAATAGCTACGATATAGATATGGCTATGCGGGACAATCGAGAGTCGTTAGATTCAATAATTCATTTAGTAGATAGCATATCGAATAATCCGGAAATGAAAATCAAACAAATCATCATTACTGGCTATGCTTCTCCCGATGGGATATATGAAGAAAATGAAAAATTAGCGCAAGAAAGAGCTGAAATGGTAAAAAACACGTTAATCTCTCAACTACATATCCCTGCAAATCTTATTTTCACAAAATCTGTTGCAGAAGATTGGAATGGATTACAGAAACTGATAGAAACTTCAAATATCAAAAATAAATCAATCATACTAAATCTCATAGAAGGAGAAGAAAGTGACAATCAAAAAAGTATAGCATTAAAACACCTCCCTCAATTCCGTTACTTAGCGGATAATCTTTTACCCCAACTCAGACGAGTAAAATGCGAAATATTTTATACAATACAAAAAGACAGAACTGTGGTTGTCCCTAAATAATCAATTTAAATCAATATATTACAAAAGAATATTTTTTATACATACCATTTCCTAATTATTGCTTCTGTTTCCAAAATCAATAGATATTCATCTCTGATTAATTCTGGGAACAAAACAATCGTTAGAAATTTATCAACTATTCCTGACTATTAATATTCCAGAATTTATGTTTTGCTGTTCGTTTTTTTCTCGAATGATTTGAAGGTTATTTTACGTTGTTTTACTCGGTTGGATAAAAAAGATACTCGTTATCTGATAAAAATAACAAAACCAAAAAGTCAGAAAGAG
>CASFOM010000103.1 GCA_949296295.1 uncultured Alistipes sp.
GATTTTGGTGATACGACAATAAGGAACCGAGTGGTAGAAAGAGCGGTAGAACGGGGAATTGTTACGGAGGGGTTCTTGTTTTGCAATACAGCAATGAGAGTCGCTCCTCCCTTGATAATTACCGAACAACAAATTGAAGAAACTTGTGAAGTCCTGATGGAGGCCGCTAATTTTTGATGGAATCGTCTAGAATTATTGATTGTCACTACCCTATCTATTGATTGACACTTACCTTATCTTATGAACTTGTATTGTTGAATGTATTGAAAAAGAAAGGGCTGTTAAAGCAGGGGTGAAAATAAGGAAAAATAAAAAATCCGGAGAAAAATTTTTCTCCGGATTTTTTATTGGTATGGATAAATGATTACAGTTGAGGACCTGCTTTTACAAGGTTCTGTCCTTCTTCATTATCAGTGTATTTTTCGAAGTTCTTGATAAAGCGGGAAGCCAAATCTTTTGCTTTTGTTTCCCATTCTGCTGCAGAAGCATAAGTATCTCTTGGGTCAAGAATCTTAGGATCTACTCCAGGTAATGCAGTAGGTACGGAGAAGTTGAAGTAAGGAATGTTTTTGCATTCTGCTTTTTCAATAGAACCGTCCAAAATAGCATCGATAATTCCACGGGTGTCTTTAATCGAAATACGTTTTCCGGTTCCGTTCCAGCCCGTATTGACCATATAAGCGGTAGCTCCTGATGCATTCATCCGTTTTACTAATTCCTGTGCATATTTTGTCGGATGCAAGGAAAGGAAGGCTGCTCCAAAGCATGCAGAGAAAGTAGGGGTAGGTTCCGTTACTCCTCGTTCTGTCCCTGCCAATTTTGCCGTAAAACCTGACAAGAAGTAATATTTGGTTTGTTCCGGAGTTAGTTTGGATACTGGAGGCATTACTCCGAAAGCGTCTGCTGTCAAGAAAATTACTTTCTGCGCAGGACCTCCTTTGGATACCGGTTTTACGATATTTTCAATGTGGTAAATAGGATAAGAAACACGTGTATTTTCCGTTTTTGATCCATCGCTGAAATCTACTTTCCCGTCAGGCAATACCGTTACATTTTCCAACAAAGCATCCCGTTTGATTGCTGCATAGATATCAGGTTCTGATTTAGGATCAAGGTTGATGGTTTTGGCATAGCAACCGCCTTCAAAGTTGAATACTCCTGCATCATCCCATCCATGTTCGTCGTCTCCTATCAATTCCCGTTTGGGATCTGTGGACAACGTAGTCTTTCCTGTTCCTGACAGACCGAAGAAAATAGCTACGTCTTTCTTTTCTTTTCCCATATTCGCAGAACAGTGCATGGAGGCAATTCCTTTCAGAGGCAAAAAGTAGTTCATCATGGAGAACATACCTTTTTTCATTTCTCCCCCGTACCAGGTTCCGCCGATAACTTGTATCTTTTCCGTCAGGTTAAATGCTACGAAGTTTTCAGAGTTCAAACCTTGTTCCTTCCAATTCGGATTGGTGGTTTTTGAACCATTCATGACTACAAAGTCAGGTTCTCCGTAGTTCGCCAACTCTTCTTCTGTCGGACGAATGAACATGTTTTTTACAAAATGAGCCTGCCATGCTACTTCTACGATGAAACGAACTTTCATCCGACTGTCTGCATTAGCTCCACAGAAAGTATCTACTACATACAGTTTCTTGTTTGATAACTCTTTGGCTACCAATGCTTTCAAACTGTTCCATACTTCTTGGCTAATGGGTTTGTTGTCATTTTTTGCTTTGTCTGAAGTCCACCAAATCGTATTTTCGGTGGTAGCGTCTTTGACAATGTATTTATCTTTAGGTGAACGTCCTGTAAATACCCCTGTATCTACCGCTACTGCACCTAATTCTGTTACTACTCCCTTGTCAAATCCTGTTAATGAAGGATCGGTTTCGGCTTTGAATAGTTCTTCGTAGGACGGATTGTAGGATATTTCCGTTACTCCGGTAATACCATACTTACTCAAATCAATTGTTGCCATAATAAAAATTTATTAAGTTTTTTAATGCTGTATTTCCACAGTTTTCCATATTGCAAAGATAAAATAAATTTTTGTATTGTTAATTAAATCACAGTAAAATATTTTATGAAAATAACGGAAATACAAAGAATGCTTTGTGATAGATTATTATTAATAATGGCTATATGATTTTGGATTTGTTCTTGTGTAGCCTGTTTCTTGTGTGAAAAATAGATTTTGAATTCATTTGTTTTGATGGTTTGGGAGAAATAAAAAAACCGGAATTCTTTTATGAATTCCGGAAATGAATGATGCGAAAATAGCTTCAAATGGTTTGTGAGGAGATTAATTTTGATTCCCTGCTACTAAAATAAGGGATGAAGCCATATTTTCTATTTTTAAAATTAGGATGAACTATTTGGTTTGAACAACTAATGTAAAACCTCCCCGAGGAAGACAAGAGATCTTGATATCACGTGTTTCCGGTGAGATATTTTCTATATGAAATTCTTGAGAAGTTGTCCCGTCAGAAAAAAGTGTCATTTGCTGAATAGAAGAAGGTATGAAATCCAAATTAAAGGAAAAATCCCGGTTATTGTTTGTCCCGTTCAAACCTCCTATATACCATTTATTCCCACTTTGTCTTGCTATGATAATATGATCCGAAGGATAACCGCTGATTAATCGGGTATCATCCCATACAGTTGGAAGGGTGGAAAGGAAAGATTGTACCTCTGCAGGTTGCATCTTGTAGCCTTCCGGTCGATCTGCCAAATGTTGCAAGGAAGATTCAAAAACTACCAATAACGCCAATTCATGACCATTGGAAGTTATGTGAGGATGTTGTGAATCGGTAAAGGTGCATGGAGTGTAATCCATCGGACCTACTACATTGCGTGTAAAAGGCAAGGTACAGTTGTGCCATGCGGCCTGATCCGTCAAAGTCGCATTGTTGTTGTACCACTCTGCCCCATATACCCCTTCTACGCTCATCATATGTGGATAGGTTCTTTGCCAGCCTCGGGGAATCGTCGCTCCGTGAAAATTAATCAATAAATGATTTTCTGCCGCATCTTCCAAAATGTCTATAAAGTAGTTCATGGTGGATAAACTGTCCTGGTTGAAAAAGTCAACTTTAATCCCTTTTACTCCTTGAGATTCCAACCAGGAAAATTCTTTCTTTCGTGATTCTGGACTGTTTAAGCGGTACAAGGGCCCTGCCCCACACCACGCCGTAGAAGAATTATACCATAACAACGGAGAAATTCCCTTTTCTTTTGCATAACGCAAGGCGTCACTTAAATCGCCTCCGTTTCCCATTTCATCCCATTCCCAATCGATTAAAACATAGGGAAGATGAAAATCTACTGCAAAATCAATGAATTTTTTGACAATTTGATAATCCTTTGAACCATGATTGTAGGCCCAATATATCCACGATACCAAACCCGGTTTTATCCAGGAGGTATCTTTTATTTTACAGGGATCGCTCACATCCGTTATCAAGGTGGAAGAAACAATATCTCCCAAGGAGCCAATCATTGCTGTTCGCCATGCGGAACTCCACGTCTTGTCGCAGGTCAATTTCTTTTCCGACATCTCTATCTTGTACGCGGATCTATTCTCTTTATTCGTTAACCATGAACCGCAGTTCCCTTTCCTGATATTGGCTTCCGACAGAAGAACATATACCGAATCGCTAATCTCAAATAAGGCCGGAAAACCCCACTGACCTCCTTCATTGTTTCCTATCCCGTCCGTATTCATCGGATAAAAATCTTCATAAGCTGAATTTAGTTTTTGGGTCCACCGTTTCACGCCTTCCGGAACTCTGAATGTTGTTGTTTCATTTGTGATATCCAATGTTTTTGTGATTTCAGGAAATGCATAGCGGAAGGCAATCCCGTCATTATATACCCGAAAAATAAGGTCCATACGGATATTGTCGGAATTTGTAAAATGATAAGTGCGTTCTGTCCCTTCATTTGTGCAGTTTTTCCGTTTCCCGCTCAACATGGTATAGCTTTCATGAACAGGTGTCGCATCCGTGGAAGAAACAAGTTTGAAATCATTGGCTCCTTCTGATAAGGACAATCCTAAGTCGGAAAGAGTTAGAACGGATGTCGTTCGGTCTCCTCCATGGTAAGTAACGACAAAGCCTTCAGGCTCTTCATAAGTGACCGAAATTTTATTGTTGGGAGAATTTATCTGTAAACTGTTGCTACATGCAGTGAGTAGGAAAAAACATACAATCACCCATGTATAGGAAAAGAACGGTCTTTTTAAAGATTTTTTCAAGGTAATAGTTTTTTGTTTCATAATAGATGTTTCAATTGGTTAGTTGTTTTTGTGCCTTGTTTTTAAAGCTTCTATGACAGACAAAGATAGAAAAAGATTTAGAAAAGAGGAGAGATGAAAATAAATCAGAGAATTATCAGCGCTTCTTTATTATAAATCCTTTTCACGATTATATCCGGTTAAGATGGACGTAAAATGAATGCTTTTAACCTATTTCCATTCAACAATTGATTGTGAGAATAATAAAAACTGGAATACACGACTGTTTTTCTTATCTTTAGGGCATCCGTATTATTTTTATTTTTTATGTACCTTTGTGCCGAATCAGGAGAAAAATAAGGTTTATGGGGAATATCGATATATCAGAAACTCCCGTTTATTTGCAGGAGGAGAAGTATCAAGAATCGGTAATCGGTTCACTCGAAGAACATTATCGTGCTATTTTGGAGTTATTGGGAGAGAATCCGGCTCGGGAAGGTCTGTTGAAAACCCCCCAACGAGCTGCTAAAGCAATGGCCTTCCTTACTCAGGGATACCAACAGGACCCAAAAAGTATTTTGTTGTCGGCTAAATTTAACGAAGATTACCGACACATGGTGATTGTAAAGGATATTGAACTTTATTCTTTGTGTGAACATCACTTATTGCCTTTTTATGGGAAGGCCCACGTCGCTTATATCCCCAATGGATGTATTACCGGACTTTCCAAAATTGCCCGGGTGGTAGAGGCTTATGCCCGACGTCTTCAGGTTCAGGAACGGTTAACCGTACAGATACGTGATTGTATTCAAGAGGCTCTCGATCCTATGGGAGTGGCCGTAGTAATAGAAGCATCCCATATGTGTATGCAAATGAGGGGGGTGCAGAAACAAAATTCATTAACTACTACCTCTGCTTTTACCGGAGTCTTTTTAAGTCAGCAAAAAACAAGGGAAGAGTTTATTGCTCTCATTAAATAACAGAACGTTTTTATACATTTGCTCGAAATCTTCTGAAAAGGAAGGAAATATGAACGAGCAATGAAACTTTCAAATACAAAACAGGAATGAGTGGTTTTTTTGGTTGCGTTTCACGCAGAGAATGTGTCGGGGATGTCTTTTATGGGACGGACTATCATTCTCATTTGGGTACAAAACGGGCCGGTATGGCCTTTTTTGACGGAGAAAAGTTTGTAAGGTCGATACATAGTATCGAAAATGCCTATTTCCGAAATAAATTTGAACCTGATCTTGACCGGTTCGAGGGTTCTAAGCTTGGAATAGGGGTTATCTCCGATAATGAGTCGCAACCCATTACCATAACATCCCGGATAGGACGATTCTCTTTGGTAACGGTAGGACGTGTGGATAATTTGGAAACGCTGGCCAAGGAAATTCTTGCTGAACGGATGCATTTTGCTGAATTGTCCGGATCTACTTACAACGCCACAGAATTGGTCGCTATTTTGATTGCCCGCTCAAACTCTTTTGAGGAAGGAATACGAAAGGTACAGGAGCTGGTGAAAGGGTCTTGCAGTATGTTGATCCTTACGGAAACGGGGATTTATGCTGCCCGGGACAAGTATGGAAGAACACCCATTGTGCTTGGACGAAATGAGGATGGCTATGTCGCGGCCTTTGAATCCTCTTCGTTTACCAATTTGGGATATGACCGGGTACGGGATCTGGGACCGGGAGAGGCTGTATATATTACAGATACCGGTGTTGCTCAGGTAATTGCTCCGGGACCTAAAAAACAAATCTGCTCGTTCCTTTGGGTGTATTACGGTTATCCTTCTTCCTATTATGAAGGGGTTAATGTAGAGGCATCCCGATACCGTTGTGGAGAAGTATTGGCCGAGAGAGATGTTGAGACAAATCCTGATTTTGTTGCCGGAATACCCGACTCCGGGGTGGGACATGCTATCGGATACAGCAACGGGAAAAGAATTCCCTATAAACGTTCATTTGTAAAATATACACCTACCTGGCCGCGGAGCTTTATGCCTCAAAATCAAAAGATGAGGGACTTGGTAGCTAAAATGAAATTGATTCCCAACAAGGAATTGACAGAAGGGAAAAGCGTCGTATTTCTTGATGATTCCATTGTGCGGGGAACCCAATTAAAGGACAATGTGGTTAAGTTGATTGACAGTGGTATTCGTGAAATTCATATGCGGATTGCTTGTCCGCCTTTGGTATTCCCCTGTTGCTTCCTGAATTTTTCTTCTTCCCGTTCTTCGTTTGATTTATTTACCCGGCGTATTATCCGGGATATTGAAGGAACAGAAAATTTAACCGACGAGTTGCTGGCTGAATATACTCGTCCTGATTCGAAAAAATATAAAGTGATGGTGGAACGGATGCGGGAACACCTGAAATTGACAACTTTAAAATTTCAACATATTGAGGATTTGGTGAAAGCCATTGGATTGCCCAAGGAACAATTGTGTACACATTGTTTCGATAATTCCAGCTATATGTAATAACACCTTATTCCTTGTTGTTAAAAAATATTGTATGACATTTTCTCTGGAACATACTTCGAAAGAGACTGCTACGAAGGCCCGTGCAGGTGTGATAAAAACGGAGCATGGGATGATTCATACTCCTATATTCATGCCGGTAGGTACTGCCGCTACGGTAAAGGGTGTGTTTCACCGTGATTTGGTAGAACAAGTAGGGGCTGAGATTATTTTGGGAAATACTTATCACCTTTATTTACGCCCTGGATTGGAGGTTTTGGAACAGGCTGGAGGACTTCATAAATTCGCCTCCTGGAATCGCCCTGTCTTGACGGACAGTGGTGGGTTTCAGGTATTCTCATTGGCCTCCAATAGAAAACTTACGGAAGAAGGATGTCGTTTTAGCTCCCATATTGATGGATCAAAACATTGGTTTACCCCTGAAAACGTTATTGATACGCAACGTGTTATTGGCGCAGATATCATGATGGCTTTTGATGAGTGTCCGCCTGGAACAGCTGAGTTCCGATACGCTGAAAAATCATTGTCTTTGACTTGTCGCTGGTTGGAACGTTGCTTTGAACGCTATCATCAGACAGAACCTAAATATGGTCACTATCAATCCCTGTTCCCCATTGTTCAAGGATGTACTTATCCGGACTTACGAATTCGTGCCGCAGAATTTGCCAAGCAATTCGATGCAGACGGTTATGCCATTGGTGGATTGGCGGTAGGAGAACCGGCCCCTGTGATGTATGATATGATTGAGGTGGTGAATGCTATTCTTCCTGAAGAACGCCCCCGGTACCTTATGGGAGTGGGGACGCCGGTCAACATCCTGGAAGCCATAGATCGCGGAGTAGACATGTTTGATTGTGTCATGCCTACCCGTAACGGCCGGAACGGAATGCTGTTCTCTTGGAACGGAATAATCAATATCCGCAATAAAAAGTGGCAGTATGATTTTTCTCCTATTGATGAACAGAGCGATTGTTTCGTTGATCGTACATACAGCAAGGCTTATTTGCGCCATTTGACCATTGCTGGTGAAATGTTGGCAGCTCAAATCGCTTCCTTGCATAATCTCGCTTTCTATTTACAATTAGTCAGAGAAGCACGAAAACAAATTATGGCAGGTACTTTTAAGCCTTGGAAAGAGCAGATGGTACAGCAATTGTCGAATCGACTTTAAAAATAAGCCAATGAATATCAGAAAATTGAAAATAGGAATATTGGACTGGTATATCATCCGGAAATTTATCGGAACCTATGCCTTTGCCATTCTATTGATTGTCGTTATTCTGGTAGTCTTCGATGCTGTCGAAAAGATGGATGATTTTATGGAGTTGGATGCCCCTCTTTCTAAAATAGCATTCTCTTACTATCTTAATTTCGTCCCTTATTTTATCAATCAGTTCAGTGGACTGATTACTTTTATCTCGGTGATATTCTTTACTTCAAAGATGGCCTATAATACCGAGATAATCGCTATTCTGTCCGGTGGGGTCAGTTTCGCCCGGGTCATGTGGCCCTATTTTGTCTCGGCACTCTTCATAACTCTGGTCAGTCTGATCCTTAATCTTTTTATTATTCCCGGAGCCAATCAAAGACGTATTGATTTCGAAAGTGAGTACTTGAAGAAAGGATTGAAAAACAATTATGAAGAACATACTTATCGACAAATTACTCCGGATACCTATATCTATATTCAAGGATATAACAACATTGGAAAAAATGCCGATTTTTTAGTCCTCGAAACTTATGATAGCGGACAAATCGTCTCCAGCTTGGCAGCAAAGAATCCTTCTTTTGATACCAAAACCCGTCGTTGGAAGGCCTCAAAATATATCGAGACGATTTACGAGGGAGATTCTGCCTATTTGTATAAAAAACAAAAACTCGATACGTTGATTAATTTGTCCGATAATGAAATTGGCAAGGTTGAAAATTACATACAAACTTTAAATATTTCACGGTTGCGTGATTTTATCGATGAACAGGAACGAAAAGGGTCTGATATGATTGCCGTATTCAAGGTAGAAGAACATAATCGTTATGCTTATCCCATGTCCACCTTTATTCTTACGCTGATTGGAGTGTCACTTTCTTCCAGAAAAGTGAGGGGAGGAACAGGGCTTCATATCGGTATCGGTATTACATTGTGTTTCTCTTTTATTTTGTTTATGAGATTTGCCAATGAATTTGCTAAAAATGGTGTTTTGAATCCTGGATTGGCAGTATGGACTCCTAATTTACTGTTTGCAATTATTGCTATTTATTTGTATAAAAAAGCCCCAAAATAGAAATTAAAGGTTTTAGGCAGATTTGTTGCTGTCCGTACAGTGAGAAATTATTTGAAAAGGGGATTGAATGAAAATTTTTCGGAAACGGGGAATAAGTATATCTAAAATAGTATAAAATAGAGTGTCATAAAGAACACTGTGATTAAAAATCAAAAGTTATGTTGAGTTTGATGGTGATTGTTTTTCTCGTGGGATATGCATTAATCGCGTTGGAAAATAAGATTCGTGTGAATAAGGCTGCTACGGCTTTATTGGTCGGGACCTTGCTTTGGGTGATTTATGTTCTGACCGCTCCTTTATTAGTCCCCCAGATGAACGGAGAGGCTTTCCGGTTTTTCCTCTCGGAACATCCTGATATAGCAGCACTCCCTTTGGTGGAGCAATGCGTCCGGTTTATTACGGATGTTCAGGTGGTTGAACATTTGGGCGAAATTTCGGAAACTCTCTTCTTCCTGATTGGTGCCATGACCATTGTAGAATTGGTGGACGTACATGGTGGATTCTCTTTTGTTACCAATAGAATCAAGACAAGAGATAAAAACAGATTGCTTTGGATGGTCGCATTCATCACATTCTTTATGTCGGCCATACTGGATAATATGACTACGGCAATTGTTATGGTCATGCTTGTTCGACGGATTATTTCCAACTATAAGGAACGCTGGATTTATGCGTCAATCATTATTATTGCCGCCAATAGCGGTGGTGCATGGTCTCCAATCGGTGATATTACTACCATTATGTTATGGGTAAACGGAAATGTGACTACCAATGCGCTGATTCCTGCTTTGATTTTGCCTTGTTTGGTCTCTTTGGTTATCCCGTTGTTAATTGCTTCCCGGTTATTGCATGGAGTAATTCGAAAACAACATCAGGAGACAGGGTCTGAATCTGCTATTATGCGTATCGTTACCCGGAAAGAAAGAATCTCTATATTTTTATTGGGGGTAGGGTGTTTAATGGTGGTCCCTTTGTTTAAAATGGTTACTCACCTGCCTCCTTTTATGGGAATTTTAATGGCTTTGGGGATTATGTGGCTATATACCGAAATTATGTATGGACGGATGAAGTGTATTGATGAATCATTGAAACATCGTGTCCCTCGGGTAATACGTCGTATTGATATCCCGACGATTTTGTTCTTTTTGGGGATATTATTGGCTGTTGCTGCCTTGCAAATGACCGGGGTGTTGGATGCTGCCGCTACTTTCCTCGATAAGAATGTCCACAATGTTTATTTGATTAATTTATTTATCGGAGTATTGTCTTCGGTGGTGGATAATGTACCGTTGGTGGCCGGAGCTATGGGGATGTATCCTATTGAAAGTGCCTCTGCTGTCGCAGCTTCTCCTGATGCCGCTTATTTGGCCCATTTTATACAAGATGGCTCTTTCTGGGAATTCCTGGCTTATTGTGCGGGAGTAGGCGGAAGCATATTGATTATTGGTTCTGTGGCAGGTGTGGTTATTATGGGGATTGAAAAAATTAGTTTTATCTGGTATGTCAAGAATATCTCTTTAATGGCGTTTATTGGATATTTGGCCGGAGCTGCTGTTTATATTGTCCAGAACTTGTTGTTGGGATAATTTGAGAATCCGCAAGTTTTCTTGAATATAAATTCTGTCTGATATCCTGGTTTGGGGGAGGTAGGGGCTTGTTTAATGAAAAATCAAATTGTCTGATGACGGAAGCAAGCCTTGTTGTCTTTTATTTATTGGAAAATCAATAGAGGAGTCTTTTGATAAAAAGGATAAATGGAAATTCAATATTGAGACAAAAGGCTTCAGTATATTGGGAATGAGAAATCGGCAGTCTCTTTCTGAAAAGAGAACAAGTATATGGGGGAGGGAAAACAAAACGGATGTGATGGAAATTGATATATACGATTGTATATCAGGAAATAAAGAAAAAAATCCCAAAAATTAAGTTAGTAATTTTTACGAAAAAATCATTGGCGATATACCATAAGAAAGAAAAAAACGTACTATTATTAGTGATTGGCTCTTTATTGAATACATTTTGCATAAAAGTTGTACTCTATTGGAGTACGGTATGACGAAATGGAACAGAGCTTTGTCATAACGCAAAATAATGGAGTATTTACTAAAAATGGTATCATGAAAAAATTATTCTTGTCTGCATGTTTGCTTGTATTCGCAACAGCTGCTTTTTCTCAGGCTCAATGGGGATATGGGGTACGAGCCGGGATGAACTTATCGGAAATAATCGCTACCTTGAATAAGGATATTACGACGGTATGGCGTGTCGGATTTACCGCTGGGGTTTTCGGAGATGTGCGTTTTAATGAAAATTTTGCCTTGGAAGCCGATGTCCTTTACTCTCAACAAGGGGTACATAAATTTCGGGCAAGACATGCCGGAAGCGATGCCCCCGGATTTAAAACCAATATGAATTACATTAACATTCCTTTGTTGGCTAAATTTTATTTAACTAAAGGTTTTAATGTAGTAATCGGTCCACAGGGGTCGTTCTTAGTTAAGAAAAAGGTTGAAGGAGACCTGGATGCCGATGCATATAATTATGTGAAAAACTCAATGAACAGAGCAAATATTGATTTGCTTCTGGGGTTGGGGTATGAATTTCAGAATGGATTAATGCTTGATTTGCGTTATCATGTAGGGCTTACTCAGCCGTTTGAAAAAACAGATAATATTCGTTTAACTAATGGCCATAACAGTGTTATTCAATTGACTGCTGCCTGGAGATTCTGATAAAAATATTTCTGTAAAACAGATAAATGTTGAACAGGGGTTGTGTCGAAAGGAAAATTGACACAATCCCTGTTTATATTTGTAATGAAAAACATTGAATATGAGATAGAAAGGTCCTTGCTTGTATAAATGGCTTAGCCATAATCAAGCAGTTAGTTTGTAATTATGGCATCTCTCTTTTGCTGGGTATTGAAGTAAATAAAATCGGGAGGTGAGAATAACAGAAGTCGGTTCCGGAAAATGTCTAAGTCCGGATTTTGAAAATAATGCGGTTAAGGGTAAGAGGGGGAGTTGTTTGAAATAAAAGAAAGGTGTAAAATGTGTTTACGAGATTATTATTATAATAATCCGGGAAATAATGACTCCATCGGTTGAGAAGGGTTCCTGTTTTCAGTCAGGATTGAAATAGTTTGATATGGAATTCTGATATTTGATGAAGTTAATGAATGAATTATCTCTTGTTGTTTTAATTTCAAAATAAAAGGGTTAGTTGAAAAAATATCTTAAAAATGGTCGTGATAAAAATGAAATTTTTAATTTTGTAAAATATGATTTAATCTTGTGAATGTTTGATAATAATTGAAAAACGATGATTTATATGAAGAACCTGCGTTTTGTTGTGACTCTCTCTCTCTTTTTCCCATTGGTTGCTCAGGCTCAAAATGATTGGCTCGTGGATGAAATCAATGCAAAAACACAAGTGGAAAAGACAGAGGAAGGCTATTTGACTCTTTCCAATGGATTGGTTAATAGAACTTTTACTCTTTCCCCCAATACTGCAACGATTGCTTTGGAAGAGATGAGGGGGAAGAATTCTTTTTTGCGTTCCGTTCGTCCTGAAGCAACATTGACTATTGATGGGTATACTGTTGATGTTGGAGGATTGAGTGGTCAGCCCATACATAATTATTTGTTGAAGGAGTGGATTCCGGAATTGAAAACGATTCCCGGCTCTCTTAAAATGACCGATTATCGGGTGGAAGATATCAAGGAACGGTTCCCTTGGAAAAAGCGTTTGGAATGGATGCCTCGGGATCTCCCTTGGCCATTGCCGGGAAAGGAATTGATATTCACTTATCGGTTGGATGATGAAGTAATTGATGTATTGGCAGCCAAGAGTATGCAGGATGACCAGCGGAAAATCCTGTTTGAGGATGACTTTAGACAAATCTCTCCAGGCTGGTCTTTGGAAGAATCCGATGCTCATGACAGAAACTCTTTTGTGAATGAAGGGAAACCGGGGGAGATCATGGCTTTGGCAAATACGGCGGTTTATGCTGAACGGGATTTTGTAGATGGTACGAAAGTGGTTTTGGTGCGGGTAGTGCCTGGAACTGACCGTTCTGCCTCATGGGGGCCTGGATTGGCACTATGCTTTGAGAACAGAACCGTAAAAATGAATGTTCGGACTGATGAGGGGAAGATAGGATTCTTTAATGGAGAAAAGGAAACTTTGACAGGAGATGTGAAGGAGGCCTCTGCTGTTTGGTTGCGTATGGAACTGAAAGAAGATTGTTTGGAGGCTGCCGTTTCTTTGAATGGGAAGGAATGGCAATCTGTGGGAACAACCTCTTTGGCTTCGGGAGAACACCCCTGGAAGGTAAGGATTGGGAAAATGGGACCTAAAGGGGGAAAAGAAGACGCGGATAATAAAGGGTCTGAAGGGCGTTCGCGAATAGAAGCATTCCGTATGTTGGGGGAATTGCCTGCTCAAGTTTCCCCGAATGATATGCGTGAAAAGTTGGCTTATTTGAAAGATATAGCTGTTCAGGTACACTATGAACTGTATGATGGAATGCCGGTCTTTTGTAAATGGATTACTGTGGAAAACCATTCCGGTCAGGAGATTGTAATCGATCGGTTTATTAGTGAGATATTGGCAGCAACAGAACCTGAAAGCAGTGTAGATAGTCGTGAACGATGGCTGTATCCCAATATTACTTTGGAAACGGATTATAATTTTGGAGGAATGAGTGAGGAGAATCTTTTTGCCTCAAGTTTGGAATGGAAGGAAGATCCGTTGTATTTGTCGCAGGTGAATTATGAACGTACTACTCCTTGTCTGTTGGAGGTAGCTCCTAAAAAAGGTCCGAAACAAATTGTAGCTCCGGGAAACAGCTTCCAGAGTTATCGGGTTTGGGAATTGTTGAATGATAGTTGGGATCGCGAACGAAAATCATTGGCTTATAGACGTATGATGAGAGCAATAGCTCCTTGGGTGACTGAAAATCCAATTCTCATGCATGTCCGAAGTTCCGATAATGAATCGGTAAAAAAAGCAATAGATCAGTGCGCTAATGTAGGATTTGAAATGGTTATCATGACTTTTTGGAGTGGATTCAATGCAGAGGATGATTCTCCGGAAAACATAGCCAGAATGAAAGAACTGGCCGATTATGCGGCAAAAAAGAATATTGCTTTAGGAGGATACTCTCTGTTGGCCAGCAGACATATAGATGCCGAGAATGATGTCGTTTTGCCTGAAGGAATGCATCCGCGCTTCGGTAGTTCTCCTTGTGTCGAAAGCCGGTGGGGACAGGAATATTTCCGTAAGTTATACCAGTTGTATGAACAGACCGGATTGTCCGTTTTTGAACATGACGGTTCTTATCCCGGTGATTGGTGTTATTCTGAGGTTCATCCCGGACATCAGGGCGTTGAAGATTCTCAATGGAATCAGTTTAAAAGAGTATCGGATTTTTATAAATGGTGTAGGGGAAAAGGAATTTATTTAAATGTCCCCGACATCTATTTCTTGAATGGAAGCAATAAAACAGGTATGGGGTATCGTGAGGTAAACTGGTCGTTGCCTCGTGCTCAACAAGAGATTATTGAACGACAGAATATTTATGATGGAACATGGAACAAGACTCCTTCTATGGGTTGGATGTTTGTCCCTTTGGTTGAATATCAGGGAGGAGGAGAAGCCGCTACCATTGAACCTTTAAAGGAACATTTGCCTCATTATGGACAGCGACTGGCCAATCTATTCGGTGCAGGTGTACAGGCTTGTTATCGTGGTCCACAATTGTATGATGCTCCGGAAACGGAAGCGTTGGTGCGCAAATGGGTGGACTTTTACAAAAAACATCGTGAAGTGTTGGATGGAGATATTATTCATATACGTCGTCCGGACGGATGCGATTATGATGCGATTCTTCATGTTAATCCTATGGGACAGGAAAAAGGTTTGCTGATGGTATATAATCCGTTGGAGGAACCTATAAAACGTCAAATTACCGTGAATCTCTATTATACCGGACTGAAAGATAAGGTGGTCTTGTCTGAACAGGATGGGAAAAGCCGTACTCTGAAATTAACGAGGGATTATAATGTGGTCATTGATGTTGAGATTCCCGCTAAGAGTCAAACCTGGTTTGTGATGAGGTAAGGTATATTCGTCTGATGGAATGACAGGCTGGGATTAAATAGCTATATTTGCGGTATGATTGCAGTTGATGAAGTGAGGCAGAGAATCAATCGCGCGGTATCTGCCCGGATTCCCTGTCTGTTTGGAGTGGATTACGAGTTGTCGGAAGGGTTCTTTACTGAGCAACCGTTGGAGCAACAGGACTATTTATTCCGAATGGGAGATGTTTCGAATTATCAATCCAGACAGAGTCCTCGACAACTCTTGTGGAAAGCATTTCCTGAATCTTATCAAATCTATGCCCGCCGGTTCGATACTGTGATGTCCGGTTTGCGGCGAGGAAATTCTTTCCTGGCCAATTTGACCGTTTGTACCCCTTTGTCTGTGAATATGACGTTGGAGGAGTTGTTTCGTTCCTCCCGGTCTTATTATGGGTTGTTAATCCCCGGACGAATGGCCTGTTTTTCTCCGGAACGGTTTGTTCGTATCGCTGGAGACTGTGTATCTTCAAATCCGATGAAAGGAACCATTGATGCGGCTTGTCCCGATGCTGAGACACTCATATTAAATGATTATAAAGAGACAGCGGAACATTGTACGATTGTGGATTTGATACGTAATGACATGAGTCGGATTGCAAACAGGGTAGAGGTAAAACGGTTTCGATACATAGATCGGATTAATACGGGGAAAGGAGCGATTTTACAGGTTAGTTCGGAGATAGAAGGACGTTTATTGCCTGAGTATGTAGAGAAAGTAGGAGATGCCCTTTTCGAGATGTTGCCTGCCGGTTCTATTTCCGGAGCTCCTAAAGAGGCTACCGTGAGGTTGATTGCTCAGGCTGAAGGGAGAACCCGGGGCTTTTATACCGGAATATTCGGTTATTATGATGGACAGGTGTTGGATACGGCTGTATTGATTCGGTATGTGGAACAGACGGAGAATGGATTGGTTTTTCGTAGTGGAGGGGGGATTACAGCTAATAGTGTTTGCAGTCATGAATATCGAGAGGTGTGTCAAAAAGTGTATTTTCCTGTTTTTTAATGACTTTCATAGAAACCATAAAAGTAAAAGAAGGCCGATTTTTTAATCTGGAATATCATCGGCGACGGATGGAGCGTACTGCTCTTCATTTTTTTGGTACGGCTCCTGAGTTACCTCTTGATATACCTGTTCCTGATGAAGGGCTTTTCAAGTATCGAGTGGAGTATGGGAAAACTGTATTGGGAACTTCTCTGCTCCCTTATCGGTTTCGTTGGGTCCATTCCTTGCGTAAAGTGGATGGTACGGGGATTGACTATCGGTTTAAAAAAGCGGATAGAACTCAACTGGAGCAGTTGTTCGCTTTACGAGATGGATGTGATGATGTCTTGATAATATCGAATGGATGGGTAACCGACACTTCCATAGCTAATGTCGTGTTGTTTGATGGACAGGGGTATTATACGCCCGAACATCCTTTATTGTATGGTACGAAACGGGAACAACTTTTGGAACAGGGAAAAATCCGAAAAGCAGGAATACGGGTTACCGATTTAACTGCTTTCGAACGGATTTTCCTTATTAATGCAATGATTGATTTGGAAGACAATATCTCTCTTCCCATGTCTGCTGTGTGGTAATATACTTTGAGGTAAAAACGCGGAGTTGTTGAAGATGTAATGCCTTTATTTTTTTGATTAATAATAGGTTATTTTTTAAAATCCAAAAAATATTTCCGGCTCTTTTCTCAAACTGAAATTTTGGTAAAGATAATCGGTGAATGGAGTTTCGAACAGACGGGCTTCATTGGGGCAGAATTTTACACAAGCGCAACACTTGATGCATTTCAGTGAATCGCTTACGATTTCTTCTTTTAATGAAATGGCTTGGGTAGGGCATATCTCGATGCAATAACCGCATTGGGTACAAAGGTCTGGATTGGTTTCCGGGGATTGAGGAGTTTGAGGTTTCCGTTCTTTATACGGGTGGTTTCCTGGAACGAGAAGGGAGATTCCCGATAGGTTTGCTCGGGTATTTAATCGGTTGATGACTTCTTTCCCGAATTTTTCCGCTTCTTTTAAATCATTTGAATCTGGTCGCCCCGCAGCAACAGGACGATCGGGTTTGCTGTAAGAGTGCTCTCCAATAAATGCTGCCCCTGCTATGGGAATGAAATTCCTGCCGGTGGCCCAGTCGGTCAATTCCAGTAAAGCATCTTCATAAGCCCGATTCCCATAAGTGACTACCGTAATTATCGGACCTCCTGAGCCTTGTAATGAATTCATCCGTTCCATGGCTGTACAGGCTATGCGTCCCGCATAAACCGGAACGGCGATAAGTGTCAGGGTGTCTGCAGAAACTTGTATGGGATGTTCGGGGGATTCATAAGTGAGGTCTGTTTCGACAATTTCAGCAATCCCTGTCCCGCGAGCTATGGCCAAGGAGACAGTTTGGGAGTTGTGGGTAGGAGAGAACCAGATGAGATGAATGGTATGAATCGTCATGTGTCTTAGATTTTAGAAATTTTGTGAATGTAAAAAATATTTGAAAATTATCTATATGATTTTTTTCAATAGCTTCAGATATTTGTAAGGAGGATATCGCAATGGGATATCAATTCGGGTGGAGGAACTGAGGGCTGCCCGAGGACGACTGAAGGTCTCAAAGCTATATTGTCCGTGGTAATGGCCCAGTCCGCTGTTTCCTTGTCCTCCGAAAGGTAAGTGAAGATTGGCTAAATGAAGAATGGTGTCATTGATGCAGACTCCTCCGGATTGTGTCTGTCGGATGATTTCCCGGGCTCCTGATTCCTTCCCGAAATAATAGAGAGCCAAAGGAGAAGGACGGGCAGTGACAAATTGTATCGCTTCTGCTCTTGAAGAAAAGGTCAATATGGGTAACAGCGGCCCGAATATCTCTTCTTGCATCAAAGGGGAATCCGGAGACAAATCATCCAATAGAGTAGGGGATACATAACGTTCTGACCGGTTGACTGTCCCTCCACAGAAAATGTGTCCTGACTGCATCAGTCGTTCCATGCGGATGACTGCTTCCGAGGTAATCATTCGGGGATAATCGGGACTTTTCTCCGGTGTATTGCCGAAAAAACGTGTAATGTATTGAGCCATCTTTTCTTTCAAGGCGGTTTCTTGACTTACGTGTACCAATACGTAATCGGGAGCAACGCAGGTTTGTCCCGCATTCAGAAATTTTCCCCATACAATTCGTCGTGCAGCAAGCTCTATATTGGCTTCGGCATCTACTATACACGGACTTTTCCCTCCTAATTCCAAAGTGACGGGAATGAGACGCTCTGCTGCTGCCTGCATGACCTCTCTGCCCGTTTGAGGACTGCCGGTGAAAAAAATGTAGTCAAAAGATTCCTGTAATAATTGACGGGCTATTTCAGGACCTCCCGGTAAAAGGGTTACATGTTCCGGAACAAAGGCTTCCCGAATGATTTGTTCCGTAACTTTGGTCGTTGCCGGTGCTAAGGGGCTCGGTTTCAATAAAACACAGTTTCCCGCTGCTACCGCTCCTATCAAAGGAACCAATTGCAATTGGAACGGGTAATTCCATGGAGCCATGATCAGTACCGTCCCGTAAGGTTCCCGAAAAACCCTGCTGCGGGAACCAAACAGAAAGAAAGGAGTCCTTTTGTGTTGAGGCCGGCTCCAACGATTCATGTGCCGCAACTGTATTTTCAGTTCCTGAAGAACCATCCCTATTTCTGTCATCTGACTTTCATAAGCCGATTTATGCAAATCTTTCTGTAAGGCTGCAACAATAGCTGCATCATGTGTTATAATCGCTTGTCGTAGCCGTTTTAAAGACTCCCGACGAAACTTGATGTCCCGAGTATGTCCCGATGCAAAAAAATGGCGTAATTTATCCGTCGACTCCATAAAATCTCTTTTTCCGATAAAAATAATGAAAAAAAATTTCTTAAGATATGGTTATTTTAAAAATAAGTTGTACATTTGAACAATCGATTGCGTAAAGCTGTATGTAATTTATGATCTCGAAAAAAAAGAAAGTTTCAATATACGATATTGCTCAACGATTAGGAGTATCGGCCTCTACTGTTTCTCGTGCCCTGCAAGATCATCATTCTATTGGTGCCGAGATGAAACAATTGGTACGGAAAACGGCAGAAGAAATGGATTATAAACCCAATCGGGTAGCGTTGAGCCTGAAATTGGGGAAAAATAATGCCATAGGAGTATTGGTCCCTCATATCAACCGAAATTTTTTCTCTTCGGTGATTGAAGGAATCCAACAAACCGCTGCTGAAAAAGGATATGATGTGTTGATTTGTCAATCGAATGAGTCGTATTCTCGGGAATGTCAGCTCCTGAGTGCTTTGTCTCAAGGGAAAGTGGATGGAGTGATTGCTTCCATTGCTGCCGGAACTCAGGATGTCGCTCATTTCAACCGTTTGGAACAGTATGGAATTCCATTGGTCTTGTTTGACCGTGTCTCTCCGGAAATTCCTGCTGCTATGAAAGTGGTGGTGAATGATTATCGGGGGGCTTATCAGGTGGTAGAACATCTTTATAATCAAGGTTGTCGCAGAATATTTCATTATGCCGGACCCCAGCACGTGAGCGTCTGGAAACATCGGTTGGAAGGGTATTGCGATGCCATGAAAGATTTGGGACTGAAAACAGGTCGGGAATCCATTGTATATGGGGAAGATATGGTTCGGGAAGAGGGAGAACGACTGATTCGGGAGGTGATGAGGATGAAAAGAAAACCGGATGCGATATTTTTTACCAGTGACTTTGTGGCTTTGGGCGCTTTGGTTGAAATGAAAAAACAAGGACTTTCCGCTCCCGATGATATTGCTGTGGTGGGTTTTGCCAATGAACCTTTTGATGAATGGATTACCCCTTCTCTGACTTCTGTGGAACAATACAGTTGCCGGATGGGAGAGTTGGTGGCAAAGATGTTAATAGATAAAATTGATGGGGAAACTCCCGGAGATATTGTTATTGAACCACAGTTGATTGTACGCGAATCATCCCGAAAAAATAAAGAATGATTATAGAAACATTTAAAATATACGGATATGAAAACGAATTATGAAGTGAGGTATGCCTCACATCCCGTGGATGCCAAACAATATGATACGGCTCGGTTGCGTCATGAATTTTTGATTGAGCATTTGATGGTTCCCGATGAGGTGAATATGGTTTATACCATGTATGATCGTTTGATTGTCGGAGGTGCTGTTCCTGTCGCTGAAAAATTGGAATTGGAAGCGATTGATCCTTTGAAAGCTCCTTATTTTCTGCATCGTCGCGAGTTGGGAATAATCAATGTAGGTGGCCCCGGTATTGTAGAAGTAGAGGGAACGGTTTATGAATTGGATTATAAGGAAGCCCTTTATATCGGTAAAGGAGATCGGAAAGTGTTTTTCAGCAGTAAGAATCCTGCTTCTCCCGCTCATTTCTATTTTAATTCCGCCCCTGCTCATGCAACTTTCCCCGATCGTAAGGTGACGAAAAAGGATGCAGTAGTGGTGGAAATGGGAAGTTTGGAAGAAAGTAATCATCGTGTTATCAATAAATTAATTGTTACCCAGGTTTTGGATACCTGTCAATTGCAGATGGGAATGACCGAATTGAAACCGGGTAGCGTATGGAATACCATGCCGGCTCATACTCACGATCGGCGTATGGAAGCGTATTTTTATTTTGAAGTGCCTGAAAATCAGGCAGTATGTCACTTTATGGGAGAAACCGATGAGACACGTCATATATGGATGAAGAACGAACAGGCCGTAATTTCCCCTGTTTGGTCCATTCATTCTGCCAGCGCTACCAGCAATTATACCTTTATCTGGGGAATGGCGGGAGAAAATCTGGACTATGGTGATATGGATACCTGTTTGCCTACGGACTTAAAATAAAGATGAAGTAAAAACTTTTAAATACATAAAATCATGAAAGCATTGGAATTATTCGATCTGACCGGAAAAACGGCTTTGGTGACCGGCGGAACACATGGTTTGGGAATGGCTATCGCTACTGCTTTGGCTCAGGCTGGGGCTAAATTGGTGATTAATGACGTTTCTGAAGAAAAATTGAAAAATGCTGTTGCAGAATATGCTGCTAATGGGATTACTGCTCATGGATATATTTTCGATGTGACCGATGAGGCTGCTGTGGAAAAACATATTGCTCTGATTGAGAAAGAAGTTGCTCCTATCGATATTTTGGTAAATAATGCCGGAATCATAAAACGGATTCCCGCTATGGAAATGTCTGTGGCCGATTGGCAACAGGTCATTAATATCGATTTGACAGGTCCTTTTATTATGTCAAAGGCCGTAGCCAAAGGAATGAAGGAACGCGGATACGGGAAAATTATCAATATGTGCTCGATGATGAGTGAAGTGGGACGGGATACTGTCAGTGCTTATGCCGCTGCAAAAGGAGGATTGAAAATGCTGACTAAAAACCTGGCTACGGAGTGGGCGCGTTATAATATTCAGGTGAATGCCATTGGCCCCGGATATTTCGCTACCGCTCAAACGGCTCCTATTCGGTATGAAGGGCATCCGTTTAATGATTTTATTATCAAACGGACTCCTGCTATGCGTTGGGGACAACCGGAGGATTTGGCCGGTACTGCTGTTTATCTCGCTTCTCATGCTTCTGATTTTGTCAGCGGACATGTCGTATATGTTGATGGAGGTATTTTAGCCGCTTTGGGGAAAGCTTCCAATGAAGAATAATAATGAGTCGGGGAATAATAAAATGAAAAGAGTAGTTACTTTCGGGGAAATCATGTTGCGTTTGGCAACCCCTGGATATCTGCGTTTTTCGCAGGCTAAGGAATTTACCGCTACATTCGGCGGTGGAGAGGCTAACGTAGCGGTTTCGTTGGCGAACTATGGCATTCCTGTCGAATTCGTTTCCCGTATGCCCCAAAATGATATCGCCAAGTCCTGTATTATGGAGTTGCGTAAATATGGGGTAGGGACTTCAAATATGGTCTATGGCGGGGACCGATTAGGTATCTATTTTCTGGAAACAGGTGCTGTCGCTCGTGCCAGCAAGGTCGTTTATGACCGGGCTCATTCTGCAATAGCAGAAATTAAACCCGGGATGATTGACTGGGAAACGGTTTTTCAAGGGGCCGGTTGGTTCCATTGGACAGGAATTACCCCTGCTCTTTCTCAGGGTGCAGCAGATGCTTGTCTGGAAGCCATACAGGTAGCTAATAAAATGGGGGTAACCGTATCCTGTGACCTGAACTATCGGAAAAATCTTTGGAAATATGGGAAACAGGCTTCCGAAATAATGCCTCTTCTGGTAGAGGGATGTGATATTATTCTCGGAAATGAGGAGGATGCTGAAAAAGTATTCGGTATTAAACCGGAAAACTTTGATGTGACAGCTACCGCCGGACAGGTGAATGCCGGAGAGTTTCAATCCGTATGTACTCAACTGATGACCCGGTTCCCGCGTGCTCGCAAGGTAATCATTACACTTCGCGGTTCCATCAATGCCAATCACAATACATGGGGTGGGGTGTTGTTTGATGGGAAACAGCTCTATGAGTCTCCTCGATATGACATTACTCATATTGTTGATCGTGTCGGTGGCGGGGATTCTTTTATGGGCGGCTTGATTTATGGCTTGTTGTCCTTCCCGGAAGATGATCAAAAGGCGTTGAATTTTGCTGTGGCTGCCTCTTGCTTGAAACATACGGTTTACGGTGATTTTAATTTGGTAACCGTAGATGAGGTGGAAAAATTGATGTCAGGAGATGCTTCCGGACGTGTCTCTCGATAAGATAAGCATCTTTTTAGAAAAAAGCTTCAAATTCTGTACTGAATGTATCGAAATGCGATTCGATGTATTCGGTACAGAATAATTAAGATAAAAATTGAAAAACAGGTGCGTAAGTACCATAAATAGAAAATATTATGTTTGATTTACAAGGAAGAATTGCCGTAATTACCGGCGGATGTGGTGTATTGGGAACATCAATGGCAAAATGTTTGGCAAAGATGGGTGTGAAAATCGCCATCCTTGACTTAAACGAAGCAGTAGGTGCTCAACGGGTAGCTGATTTGGAAGCGTTGGGAACAGAAGCGGCCTACTATAAGGTAAATGTATTGGAAAAAGAGTCTCTGGAAGCTGCTAAAGAGGCCATCGTAGCTCGGTGGGGACGTGTCGATATATTGATTAATGCTGCCGGAGGAAATATGGCGGGAGCAACGATTGGTCCTGATCAAACCATTTTTGATTTGAATATCGATGCTTTCCGTAAAGTATTTGAATTGAATCTTACGGGAACCGTATTGACCTCGCTGGTTTTTGCCCCTCAGATGGTAAAACAGAAGAAAGGTTCCATTATCAATATTTCATCCATGTCGGCTCAGACCATATTGACTCGTGTCGTGGGATATTCTGCTGCTAAGGCTGGAATAGACAATTTTACAAAATGGTTGTCGGTGGAATTGGCCAAGAAATTTGGAGAAGGAGTACGTGTAAATGCCATTGCTCCTGGCTTTTTCCTAACGGAACAAAATCGTACTTTAATGACTAATCCGGACGGTTCTTATACCGAACGGGCGAAAGATGTAATTCGCGAAACGCCGTTTGGCCGCCTCGGAGAACCCGAAGAGTTGAATGGTGCTATTGTGTTCCTGGCAAGTGACGCTTCCAAATTCGTTACGGGAACAATATTGCCTATCGATGGTGGATTCAGTGTGTATAGCGGTGTATAATGCAGCATAAAGAAAGGATATTGTATGGCAAGATATAAATTCGAGCAGACTTTTCGTTGGTACGGACCCAACGATGTCGTCTCTTTGGCCGATATTAGACAGGCAGGAGCTACCGGAGTGGTGAATGCTTTGCACCATATTGCTCCCGGAGAGGTCTGGACGGTGGAAGAAATCAACAAACGAAAAGCCATGATTGAAGCGGCCGGATTGACCTGGTCCGTAGTGGAAAGTTTACCCGTAAGCGAACAAATCAAAACACAGGCTCCCGGATATCTCCAACATATTGAAAATTATAAACAGAGTATTCGGAATTTGGCTGCTTGCGGTATTTATGTGATTACCTATAATTTCATGCCTGTTCTTGACTGGACACGTACTTCCGTAGTATATGAATTGGAAGACGGTTCAAAAGCATTGCGTTTTGAACGGGCTGCCTTTGTCGCTTTTGACCTGTTTATCCTGAAACGTGAAAATGCCGAACAGGATTATACGCCTGAAGAAGTGGAACGGGCTAAAGCACGTTATGCTCAAATGAGTGAAACGGATAAAAAAGTCCTTCTGGACAGTATTCTGATGGGATTGCCCGGAGCTGATGAAAGTTTTACCGAACGTGAAATCAATGAGGGATTGGCTCTGTATAAAAATATCAGTGAAGAACAGTTGCGCTCCAATCTGATTGATTTCTTGAAAGCCGTAACTCCTGTTGCTGATGAATGTGGAGCAAAGTTGGCGATTCATCCCGACGATCCCCCCTATAAACTGTTGGGCTTACCCCGTATATTGAGTACGGCTGACGATTTTAAAAAATTAATAGCTGCTGTGCCTAATCGTTCAAATGGACTCTGTTTCTGTACAGGTTCGTTCAGTGTTCGGGCGGATAATAATTTGCCGGTTATGGCAAAAGAGTTTGGGGACCGGATTAATTTCGTCCATTTGAGAAGTACCCAACGAGATACTCAGGGAAATTTTTATGAAGCCAATCATTTGGAGGGAAGTATTGATATGTATGCCATCATGAAAAATCTGATTGAAGTGATGAATACCAATAAGGTTTCCTTCCCGATGCGTCCCGATCATGGACATCAGATGCTTGATGACTTGAAGAAAAAGACCTATCCGGGATATTCGGCAATAGGTCGAGTGAAGGGACTTGCGGAATTGAGAGGTTTGGAATTGGGTATCGGACGTACTTTGTATGGTGAATAACTCTTAAAATCGGAAGTTATGAGTTACATTAATGATGATTTCCTGTTGGGAAATGACGTGGCAAAGGAACTTTATGATGGGCATGCTGCCATGATGCCCATCATAGATTATCATAACCATCTCAATCCACGCTGGATTTTTGAGGATTACCGATTCCCTTCCATTACCGAGGTATGGTTGGGTGGTGACCATTATAAATGGAGGGCTTTACGAGCTAATGGAGTGGATGAACGGTATATTACCGGAGAAGCTGATGATTGGGATAAATTTTTAGCCTGGGCCCGGACAGTCCCTTATACGATGCGTAACCCGTTGTATCATTGGACGCATTTGGAACTGAAACGTTATTTTGGCATAGATGAGCTGTTGAATGAAAATTCCGCAGCAGAAATTTATGAACATTGCAACAAACTGTTGGCCCGACCGGAATATTCCGTACGTAACCTGTTACGGATGATGAATGTGGAACGTCTTTGTACGACGGATGATCCTGTCGATACACTCGAATATCACAAACGGTTGAGAGAGGAGAAATTCGATATAGAGGTCTTGCCTACCTGGCGTCCCGATAAGGTAATGAATGTTGAGTCGGGAGAGGAGTATCAAAAATATATCCAACAGTTGTCTCAGGCAGCCGATGTCGATATTGTATCATTCAATACCTTGTTGGACGCGTTGAGAAAAAGACAGGCGTATTTTGCTGAAGCCGGTTGCCGCCTTTCCGATCATGGCTTATCCATATTCCCTTCCGGCGATTTTACGGATAAAGGATTGGAAGTTGTCTTTGCAAAAGCATTGCATGGAGAAGCTATTACTCCGGGTGAGGCTGACTTGTTCAAATCCGGTATGTTGTATTATCTGGCCGTAATGAACCATGAACAGGGATGGACTCAACAGTTCCATTTCGGGGCTATCCGGAATAACTCCAAACGTCTTTTTGACCGCTTGGGGCCTGATATAGGATGTGATTCTATTGGTGATGACGGGGTGGCTGCTCAAATGTCAAAACTGTTCTCTCGACTGGATAATGAAGGACAATTGGCAAAAACAATCCTGTATAATCTGAATCCTAAGGATAGTGAGGTATTGGTGTCCATGGCCTATAACTTTAACGACGGATCTGTCCCCGGAAAAATGCAGTACGGGGCTGCCTGGTGGTTCCTCGATCAAATGGACGGTATGGTAAAGCAGTTGAATGTTTTGTCCAGTTTTGGCCTTCTAAGCCGATTTGTAGGGATGCTGACCGATTCACGAAGTTTCCTCTCTTATCCGAGACATGAATATTTCCGTCGAATTCTTTGTAATTTGTTGGGAGAGGATGTGGAAAAAGGATTTTTGCCTGCTTCGGAAATTCCTTTTATAGGTCAAATGGTGGAGGATATCTGTTATAATAATGCAAAAAATTATTTCTAACCATTTTTAGCAAATAGAATTGGAGAAATTTTCAAAATCGTTTTATCTGTTCGTAAGAGATAGTAATTATCAGATAAAACGAACGGATAAAACGGTTTGAAAATTCTGTCTCTAAGAAAATCAGTTGTTGAGATAATCGTAAAGAATTATCTGCCATTTTTATTAATAATAGGGAGCAAAATTCGACCGCTTGAGCTTTTGGAAGAATGTTGGAAAGAAGAGAGGAAATTTTGTGTGAAAATAAGAAGATATACGTACATGTACGAAATCAATAAAACATGCTTTTGACCTGTTATTTAAAGATTACAATAACATGAATAGAACCCATATTAAAAAAGTTAGTTTCTCCTGATTCCGTTTCATTGAAGGAGTAGCGAGTAAAAGTTTGAAAAGTATTGGGGGTAAAGTCTCGTTTAATCTTTTGATGGAATACATAGTTAAATATTTGTTAATTACGTGTTTGTAAAGTCGTTTAAATGGAATGAAAATGAAAGGTTTAATGAGAATTATTTTTACCGTCGTGGGGGTGTTGTTGATTTGTAGTTATTCTGCAAGGGCAGCGGGAACGGTAGAAAAAGAGTTTGTAAACAGTTCTGTAAAACTCCCGGAACATCCCAGACTTTTGCTTTTAAAAGGGGAAGAAAAAAAATTGAAGAAACAGATTGCCAAAGATTCTGTTTGGACAAAAATACATGGTATTTTGTTGAATGAAGCTGATCGCTATTTGACATTGCCTGTTAATGAAAGAATTAAGGTAGGACGAAGATTGCTGGATGTTTCCAGAGATAATTTGAAACGCATATTTATTCTTAGTTATGCGTATCGTATGACCAAAGACAAGAAATATGCTGTACGGGCACAAGAGGAGATGTTAAAAGCCGCGTCTTTTGAGGATTGGAATCCAAGCCATTTCTTGGATGTCGGAGAGATGACAATGGCTTTGGCTATTGGTTATGACTGGTTGTACTCTTTCCTGGATTCGGAAACAAGAAACAAGATAGAAAAGGCGATTACGGAACAGGGGTTGAAGCAATCTTTTGATGAAGCCTATAATTGGTTTATTGATGCAGGGCATAATTGGAATCAGGTCTGCCATGCCGGAATGGCTTATGGAGCATTGGCTATTTGGGAGAAAGATGCTGATTTCGCTTCCAAAATAGTTAATCGGGCCATAGATAAAATATCAATCCCTATGAAACATTATGGTCCCGATGGGGCATATCCTGAAGGGGTAGGTTATTGGGATTACGGAACCTCTTTCAATGTAATGTTTCTTAGTGCGATAGAGAAAATATTTGGTACCGATTACGGTTTGTCCGAAATGCCCGGATTTTTAAAAACAGGAGAATATCTTTTACATGCAGTGACCCCTGGATTACGTAATTTCTCTTATTCTGATAATGGTTCCCGTGCAGGAATTTATGCTACTCTATTTTGGTTCTATGATAAAACGAAAAATCCTGCCATATTATATAATCAAGCACTTTTGTATCAAAAAGAGGGGTTGAGATCCATTGAACGGTTGGCACCTGCCATGTTGATATGGGGCGCTTCCGCTTCTTTGGGGGTACCTGTAAAACCAACTGAAGTTTTTTGGAAAGCAGGAGGTGACAATCCGGTTTGTTTTATGCGCTCCGGATGGGAAACCAATCAAGAGACTTATTTGGGAGTTAAGTTGGGTTCGCCGTCAGTGAACCATGGACATATGGATATTGGAAGCTTTATCTTTGAAGCAAATGGAGTGAATTGGGCGATTGATCTCGGAGCAGATAATTATAATCAACTTGAACAGAAAGGGGTGGATTTATGGAATATGAAACAGGAGTCTCAACGATGGGATGTGTTTCGATACAATAATTT
Source organism: uncultured Alistipes sp. (assembly GCA_949296295.1). Classification (GTDB taxonomy): domain Bacteria; phylum Bacteroidota; class Bacteroidia; order Bacteroidales; family Rikenellaceae; genus CASDZK01. Next base: position 28,305 of record CASFOM010000103.1, read on the forward strand.
TGCTCACAATACTCTTGCCTTTAATGAAAAACGTCAAAATGTGGGAGGAAAGGCCGAGATAGAACGAAGTTCAGATATTCCCGACCATATGTATGTCGTATCGGATTTAACGCCTGTATATAAGGAGCAGGTTAAGTCTGTAAAACGTTCTTGCTCATTGGTAGATAAAAAATATGGGGTTATTGAAGATGAGATTGTCTCGAAAAACAGGTTTACTAAGATGACTTGGTCGCTTGTAACTCCTGCTACTGCATCCGTTGTTTCTGACAAAACAATTGTTTTGGAACGAGATGGAAAAAAATTATATCTCCGGGTAGAAGGTCCTGAAAAGATTAAATGGAATATCCGTCCTGCCGTTTCATCGTTCAGTTATGATTCTCCCAATAAGGGAATTTCCATTGTCTCTTTCGATACCGATTTAAAACGGGATGCAAAACAAAAAATATATGTATATCTACTGCCGGATGAAGATAAAGAGATTGATTATCAACCGGTACTATAAATCAATCGAAAATAGAATATATTGAAAGTTATCTTTTCTATCCGCTCTTTGGGGGTATGATTATCGGAAGAAAACGAGGATAGGAAGGAATAGAAACAGACTGTCACAAATATTAATATTGGGAAAGACGATTGCTATTTATCGCCTTAAAGGGGAATTCTGTATTTAAGTGAACAGATTTTATAATCCCTTTTTGGAAAATGAAAATTATATATGTGATTGATAAACAAGTATGTATGATTTGTTGATAGAACATTGAAAAAGTTAAATAGAATTTGACAGGAAAAAGAACAAATACTAGCGGATAGGCTTTACCTGTTAGATTGTTCCCATTCATGATATAGCTTGTTTTAATAAGAAAAATAGATGTTTTATGGATTGATTAAACTTAAAGGATATGAAGTTTTTACTCACAAATAATTGGTTAAAAAGGGTTGTTATTATTACAATTTTATTTGGAATGCCCTATTGGCTCCATGCGAAATCAAATGAAGGGAGCTTTAATGTAAAACATTATGGAGCTAAAGGAGATGGTAAAACTTTGGATAGTCCTGCCATAGACCGGGCTATTGAAGCAGCTTCTAAAGCCGGAGGCGGAACAGTATTCTTGCCTGCCGGAGTATATTTGAGCGGAAGTATTCATTTGAAAAGTAATATCCATCTTTATTTGGATGCCGGATGTACCATTCTTGCCTCTTCCGATAACCCTGCGGTATATGATCCTGAGGAGGAACCTCATAATGAAACCGTATATCAGGATGGAGGACATACCTATTTTCATAATTCTTTAATATGGGGTAGGGGATTGAATAATGTATCCATCTCGGGGAAAGGAATGATTGATGGAAAGGGATTGGTTAAAACAGGTTCGGAAGTAGGGCAAGGAAAACATGGTAAGGCCAATAAGGCGATTTGTATTGTAGAAAGTAACCATGTGGAGATTCGGGATATTACGATCTTTCGAGGAGGACATTTCGGTATTCTCCTGACAGGATGTAATCTTGTTACATTGGATAATCTGGTTATTGATACCAATCGGGACGGTATCGATATAGATTGTTGTACCAATACGGTGGTTTCCAATTGTAAAGTGAATTCCCCTTATGATGACGGAATTTGTCCAAAAAGTTCGTATGCTTTGGGAAGAAAAATAGTTACCGAAAATCTTACCATTACAAACTGTCAGGTCTCTGCTTTCAAAATGGGTACGTTGATGGATGGAACCATGCAACCTCATCCAAATACCTCCTGGACCTCAAGAAGCGGAAGAATTAAATTCGGTACGGAATCAAATGGCGGATTCAGAAACTGTGTGGTATCCAACTGTACGTTCCATTCCTGTAAAGGATTGGCTTTGGAACAAGTGGATGGAGGAGTGTTGGAAAATATAACAATTTCCAATATCTCTATGTATAATGTGGATGATTATCCCATTTACATCCAGTTGGGGGAACGGTTGCGCGATCCCGATAAAACATCGCCTTCTGTCGGAAGGAATATAACAATCTCAAATGTAGTGGCCTATGTCGCTGATTCCCTGAGTGGAATTCATATCTCGGGAACTCCTCGTTTTATCCTAGAAAACATACGTCTTTCCAACATTAATATTGTTGCAAATGGGGGAGCCTCTGCTGAAGCAGCCAATGTAAAATTTCGTGAAATAGGAGATAAATATCCTGAAATCAGCTATTTTAAGACAATTGTTCCTTCTTATGGAATTTTTGCTCGTCACGTTAAAAATTTACAGCTCGACAATATCTCTGTGAAGAATATAAATCCGGATATGAGACCGGCAATCAGAATGAAGAATATTAAAGGTCTTGAAATAGACCGATTCAATGCGGATACTGTAAAAGGTGTCCCGTCCGCAATATTTGAAGAGGTGGAGGAGTACGAAATTTATCGTTCTCCTGTGTTGGATAATATGGTAAGGCAATAATCATGATTGATAGAATTGTGTTTTATGGATATTTTCTATTTAGTATGATTGTCTTTTTACAAATAACAAAGAGAACGAGGTCGCGTTTGACCTGTATGAGAGGATAATTGTTTTTTATGTTAAAGATACTACGTTTTATACTTGTCTCTGATAAGATAGAATGTTCAGGGGAAAGGTAATCGATGGAACAGAATGGTTGTCCCTTAAAAAACTTGTTCCCCTTTGCTGAAAGATAGAATGAGAAATAAAATTATAGTTAGAAACATATTTAAAAAAAGCCGATGAAAAAACTTTTTTTGTACGCAATGGCGTTTATGGTGAGTGGAAATATTCCTGCTTTGGCCAAGGAGGGAATTTACCATAAAGATTGGATTGATTTTAATAAAAACGGAGTGAAGGATGTATTTGAGGATCGGTCTCAGGATATATCCAAACGTGTCGATGATTTATTGGCACAGATGAGTATTGAAGAAAAAACCTGTCAGCTGGCAACGTTATATGGCTTTGGCAGAGTATTGAAAGATTCTCTACCAACAGAAAGGTGGAAAAATGAAATATGGAAAGATGGGATTGCCAATATTGATGAACAGTTGAATGGTGTAGGTAGTTGCTATAAAAGAACGTATAATTTGATTTATCCGTATAAGAATCATGTAAAGGCCAAGAATCAGATACAAAAATGGTTTATAGAAGAAACTCGTTTGGGAATACCTGTCGAATTTACTAATGAAGGAATACATGGACTTAACCATACGGGAGCAACGGCTTTACCTGCTCCTATCGGGATTGGTTCTACCTGGAACCGTGAATTGGTTAAAGAGGCCGGGCATATTGTCGGAAAAGAAGCGAAAGCACTCAATTATCGTAATGTTTATGCTCCTATTTTGGATGTGGCCAGAGACCAACGTTGGGGACGGGTAGTAGAATGTTATGGAGAAGATCCTTTCCTTATTGCTGAATTAGGAGGAATGATGGTGGAAGGAATACAGGAAAATGGCATAGCTTCTACATTAAAACATTTTGCGGTGTATAGCGTACCCAAAGGGGGACGAGACGGTAGTTGTCGTACAGATCCCCATGTTACGCCAAGAGAGTTGCATGAAATACATTTGTATCCTTTCAGACGGGTAATTAAGGAACACCAACCTTTGGGTGTCATGAGTAGTTATAACGATTGGGATGGAGTTCCTGTTTCTGCCAGTTATTATTTTTTGACACAACTGCTGCGTCAAGAATACGGCTTTAACGGTTATGTGGTAAGTGACAGTGAGGCTGTTGAGTTTGTTCATACAAAACATCAGGTGGCAAAAACGTACGACGATGCCGTAAGACAGGTCTTGGAAGCAGGTTTGAATGTAAGAACTCATTTCACTCCTCCAAGTGACTTTATTATGGCGGTAAGACGTCTTATTGAAGCTAACAAGATATCTATGGATGTGATCAATCAAAGGGTGAAAGAGGTCTTAAATGTAAAGTTCCGTTTGGGACTTTTTGACAATCCTTATGGAGAGGACCCTGAAATGGCTGATAAGATAGTCGGTTCCGATAAACACCTGGATTTTGTGAAAGAGATGCAAAGACAGGCTATTGTCTTGTTGAAAAATGACAATAACATACTGCCTCTTAATAAAGAAAAAATGAATCGGATTCTTATTACAGGACCATTGGCCGATGAAGATAATATGATGATTAGTAGATATGGGCCTAATGGATTGCCGTGTGTTACTGTTTTGAAAGGATTGGAAAATTACTTGAAAGATGAGGTGGAACTTATATATGAAAAGGGGTGTGAGGTAAGGAATCCGGGATGGCCTTATACGGAAATTGTAAATACTCCTTTATCGGAAAAGGAATCGAGTATGATGAATAAGGCTGTGGAAGCGGCTGAAAATTGTGACCTTATTATTGCTGTGTTGGGAGAGGATGACCATTGTGTCGGAGAGAGTAAATCACGTACTTCTTTGGACCTCCCCGGGAGACAACAGCAGTTGCTTGAGAAACTTCACAGTACCGGAAAACCAATCGTTTTGGTATTATTGAATGGTCAGCCTTTGACAATAAATTGGGCAGATCAGAATATTGATGGAATTATGGAAGCATGGTTCCCCTCTTTTATTGGAGGAGAAATTATTGCTGAAACCTTATTTGGAGATAACAATCCAAGTGGAAAATTGACTGTAACTTTCCCTAAGAGTATTGGACAAATTGAATACAATTTCCCATTTAAAAAAGGATCTCATGGAAAACAACATGTCTCAGGACCTAACGGTTCTGGAAATACCCGGGTACAGGGAGCATTATATCCTTTCGGATATGGATTGAGTTATACGAATTATGAATACAGCAATCTTGTCATTTCTCCAGAGTCCCAATCTTCTCAGGGAATTTATGAAATATCTTGTGATATTAAAAATACTGGAGAAGTAGAAGGGACGGAAATAGTCCAATTATATGTCAGAGATGTATATAGCAGCGTGGTTACCTATGATGCCATATTGAGGGGATTTGAACGGGTTACTCTGAAACCCGGTGAAACAAAGACGGTTCATTTTGTATTGAAACCTTCCGATTTGCAGATTTTGGATAGAAATATGAATTGGACTGTGGAACCCGGAGAATTTAAAATATTGGTCGGAGCCTCTTCTGAAGATATCCGATTGAAAGGAGATATAACAGTAACGGATTAATGAGGATGAAATGAAATCTATTTTATTGTCTTTTTTGATTTTGTGCTTGTGCCTCAATTCGATGGCTCAAAGCATCCCGTTTGTCAATGATATGGCTTTTCCTAAAAATACCTATCTCATGCAAGGGTATAATAATGAAATCTATTTCCAACCCTTCCTGAAAAGGTGGCGCCCTTATGATGATTTTGTCAGATTGGGCAGGATTAAGGGATTGGATTTACATACGGGGAAGAAAGTGGTATTGTCCAATCCCAATGATGCCGATACTTTAACGGTCAGCTTGATTAATGGGGATAATTTTGATGAATTGAAGAAGATAGAGTCCGTAGTCCGTTTAGGGATACCGGGCGTCGGTGATGATACGGTTAGGGTTATGTTTTTGGGGGACAGTTTTACTCAGGGACTTTTTTTTAAATGGGCCGTTTTGTCTTCCGGTTATGTTCCTAAGGTTAAGTTGATAGGAACCAGAAGGGTTAAAGATTGTGAACCCAACGGACATGAAGGACGTGGAGGATGGACGCTGCAACGTTATTTCTCGAATCAATTTGACGATGAATATTTTTATAATCCGTTTTGGCAACCTTTGGAAGAGTACCGATATTGGGGAAGTACTGCCTTTTGGAAGAATTGTTTTTTTGTGAGGGATAATGAGGTTGAAACGTTCAGTTTAAAATATTTTTGTAGCGGTTACGATTTGGAAGGATTCAATAATGAAGGAAAACGTCTCTCGCCTCAAAAAAATGATTTAATGTGGGACGATGACCAAAAAACATTGATTTATTGGAACGGGAATAAGTGGAAACCAATGGAAAAGAATGATTTACATTGGAATTTTGATTATGGAAAATATTTGGAAATGAATCATTTTGATTCTCCGGATTTTCTTTTTGTCATGTTGGGTCTTAATGATTTTAGAAATGGATCGTTGAATCCCGATTTTGAAAAATGGAATAATTATATTGAATTGCTTTTCCAGTCCTATAAAAAAGCTGTTCCCAACGGGAAATTTGTCTTGTGTACGCCTTGTAGCAGTTGTGGCTCTTTGGATAATGCCAATGGCGACTTTACTGTCAGACAAAATGCCGTTATGTGGGAGGTCCGGAGAAATATCATAGAACATTTTGACAATAGAACGAATGAGGATTTCTATATTGTGGATACGGCTGTTACTATTGATAATGAGAATGGATATAATAAGGAACAGGGTATCCAGACAGGGAACCCCCATCCTTATCCCAATTATCCCCAATTGGGAGTCCCTATTGCCGCTTTTATTCAATATCATAGGAATTCAACCCATTAGGGAATATAGAAAAGAGAGGACAAGGTAACTTGTCTCCTGAAAAATAAAAGAAGTAGGAATAAAAAACATATTTTTGTACCTTTGAAATATTGCAGCCAATAACGGGAGAAATGGAAAAATATGTTGTATCGGCCCGAAAATACAGGCCGGTGAATTTCGAATCGGTAGTCGGACAGTCACACATTACATCTACATTGCGAAATGCCATTATGCGCAATCAACTGGCACATGCTTATCTGTTTTGTGGACCTCGGGGAGTAGGGAAAACAACTTGTGCCCGCATTCTGGCAAAGGCCGTCAATTGTATGAATCCTGTCTCAAATGCCGAAGCATGTAACGAATGTGAGTCTTGTCGTGCCTTTAATGAGGGACGTTCTTATAATATTCATGAATTGGATGCCGCTTCGAACAATTCTGTGGAATATATTAGGACTTTGACCGAACAGGTGCGTATCCCTCCTCAAATAGGAAAATATAGCGTTTATATTATTGATGAAGCTCATATGCTTTCAGCAACGGCTTTCAATGCTTTCTTGAAAACATTGGAGGAACCGCCTGCTCATGCCGTTTTCATATTGGCAACAACGGAAAAACATAAAATATTACCTACCATTCTTTCAAGGTGTCAGATCTATGATTTTAAACGAATCAAAACAGAAGATGTAGTAGATTACTTGAAAAAAATTTCCGTCGCAGAGCAGGTACAGACGGATGATGAGTCTCTGCATATTATTGCTCGAAAAGCCGATGGATGTATGCGTGATGCTTTGTCCATGTATGACAAGGTGGTGTCGTTTTGTGGCGGAAACTTGAACTTTAAGGATACTGCTGAAGCATTGAATGTATTAGATTATGATACCTATTTCCAATTTACGGATATGTTGGCTGCCGGAGATTATGCTTCTGCTTTGGTTGCTTATGACCAGGTTTTGCAAAAGGGATTTGATTCTCAAACTTTTTTGTCGGGATTAAGTGCTCACTTGCGAAATTTGTTGGTAGCTCTTTCCGGGAATACTCGTTCTCTTTTGGAGGTGACCGGTTCTGTGGCTGAACGATATATGGCTCAGGCAAAAAGTCTTAAAATTCCTTTTTTGTATGATGGAATGAATATTATTGCTCAAACGGAAACGGTTTTAAGACAGACTTCCAATCTTCGTCTGCACACAGAGTTGGCAATTCTGAAATTGTGCAACCTTTCTCCTGTGAAATTATCGGAAGGAGAAAATACGCGAGTATATTCATTACCCAATATATCGGAGGGGAAAAAAATAACTCCTGTAATAGAAAAAAAAATATCCGAGCCCGTTAAAACTTCTGAGACGAGGAACCCTGAACAGATCACTCCTTCTCAGGTGAAGGAAAAAACTTCTGAACCTTCAAAAGTCCCGGACCAATCAGCTGCTGTTGAGGATGTGTCTTCGGTGAAACCTGACCGAACAAAGGAACAACCGAAACCGACTGTTCCTGCCAAACCTTCTGTTAAGGAACAGGAACCTGCTTCCCATACAGGGGGCTCTCGTTTAGGACTTTCTATAGGAGGCCTGTTAAAACAACAACAGGAAGCACAACCCGAGAAAACGGAAAAAGAGTTGGACGAAGTCATATTGATAGCCGATTCAGATCAGGAAAAGGTTTTGGAAGGATGTAGAAATTTTGCTCAGGAATTATCAGAAACCCGTCCTCGTTTGGTTACTCCTTTCCGAAAAGCAAAAATTGTTGAGGGAAAGATAGAATTGGTTGTGGCAAACGCTATTTTATCGGATGAAATATTGAATAATAAACATGAGTTGTTAATACGTCTGGAAGAGTTGTGCGGTATTCCGAAATTGGACGTGAATGTAATAGTAGATAAAAATGCGGAGGAGGTAAAAAGTGCCCCGGTTCGAGATGAAGATAAATTTAAGGTATTGCTTTCCGTAAACCCAAAACTCAGTGCTTTGTGCAATGCCCTCGATCTTGATTTTACTTGATGGTGTGTATATAACTAGTTCTAAATAACTGTAACGGTTATATTTAGAACTGGTCAGAATGATTTTGCAATAGGTCGGTTTATTGTAATGTAGTATTCGTTATCTGCGACTGCATTTATAATTTATTAGTACACTATAGTTATAGTATGTTGAGTACATGCTGTCGTGTTTTTTACTTTTGTCAAAAGGAAGAATTTCTTAATAATGCAAAAAATAAATATCTTGGAGGTATTCGGACATACTCTCTGTAACCTTCGAGTTGAGAAAGGTTTTCTCATGAGTAACTTGCGGATAAAGTAATTCTCTTCCGAACATATATTCGTATGATAGAGCGTACCGAAAAGAATATTCCTTTATGTAATATTGAAAAAATTTCTAAAGTCTTATGTGTTGGTCTTTTTGGCTTGGTGAGCGAGTAATAATTACAAACTAAAACTGATATTTATGAGCGATCGATTAGAGACAATTGCCAAAGAAAAATTTGGTGTAGATAGTGAGACGCTACTTGATATTTTAGAATCTAGCCACGGTGCTGATGGTTATATCCTTGGTGCATTGGGAGAGACGAAATTTAAGGAATATGCAGAAAAGAAAGGTTTTGAAGTCTTGCGTATTAAAGAAAAACCTGAAGGAGCATTTGACTCAAAAAGTGATGATGCAAAAGGGGACTTTTATATCAGAAAAAAAGGTTCTAAAAAAGACGAATGGTATGTTGTTGAGTGCAAAAGTGTTAAATCAAATGCAGAGGCTCGTACTTCTTTTGGCGATAAGAGGTCATGTGTTGGCGCTTTAAAGAAACATTCTGTTACAAGAAAAGCTCATATTGAAGGGCTTTATCTTAAAGGAAAAGCTAAATACGAAAAGACTAAAGAAGGATGGCCTACGCCCATCGGAGATGTAACTCTCTTCGCTGATTTGAATAGTATGCTTGAGAAAATGAGAGAAAATGGCATCGACGTATCATCTGTAAAAAACTATAGGAACGCTTATAATCTTGCACAAAAGAGCAACTTAAATTTTGGAATAAAGTTCCCAGACTTTCGTTGGTCGGCAGCGAATCCTGGCCCTTGTGTCCCAGATTTAAGCGGCGTATTTAAAACAGAACAAGAAATCAATGAGTGGGTATCTCGTTTCTCTGAAGATGATTTTTCAAAAGAGGCTTTTTGGAATTTAAAAGCTCCTTTAAGACTAATTCAAACCCATATGCCTTCTACTCGAGTTGATGTCCTTGGTATTGAAAGTACAGGCCCACTTGTAACAGAATTTAATATTCTATGCCTTGATTTGTTTATTAGAACGGGAAAACATGAGCTAGTCTTTGTTAATAGCCAAGATTTGAATCCTCAGGCATCTGCTCCTAACCATCTTCAGCAAAATTATACGGTTGACATTCTTGTAGAAAAAGACGGTTTTAAACGTCATGAACTTCTTAAACCATGGTATAACGACCTAGATGAGTGTATTACCAGTTCGAAACCTACACCACGAAAAATCGATATGACACAGATCGATAATCGAAAATAATAAATACGTGCATTGTTCACTACACAAATGTGTGTTATATTTGTCATTACAATGATAACACACATTTTTTATTGTATAATAAAGAGATATATGATTTCTATTGATAACCTCCTAAAGAAATTTGAAGAGATTCATAATTTTATTTATGCAAATGATGGTCTTTCTCCTCAGCAGACTCTCGATGAGTTTTTAAAAATATTATTCATCAAAATATATGATGAAAATAACAGGCTTAGCCAGTTTGCTGTTTCGAAGGAAGAGTTTGCAATGTCTTCATCGGGTATAGACTCTCCTCTCAATCATCGTATCTCTTCATTGTTTACAAGAACAAAGCAGGAGTATGCAGAAATTTTTGATCCTGATGACAAAATAAAACTATCAGGTAAGTCAATAGGATTTGTAGTTAATAAATTGCAAAATATTTCATTAGGCGGTTCATCTACAGACGCTAAAGGATTAGCATTTCAGAAGTTTCTTACACATCAGGATAAAGAAGGTAGAGGACAATATTTCACTCCAGAACCAGTGATAGACTTTTGTGTCAAAATGATAAAACCAAAATTTGGGGAAACAATAGTTGATCCTTGTTGCGGTAGTGGAGGGTTTATTTTTACAGCTTACAATTATATTATTGGTAATGAGCCTCAAACCGATAAGTCTGAATTGATCGCTAATTATTTGTTTGGAAGTGATATAAGTAAAAGCATTACAAGAATTGCAAAAATGAAATTATTACTTGAGGCTAACGTTCAGAGTAATGTTCACTGCCAGAATTCACTTGAAGACCTCGACACATTGATGCTTTCTTTTGGCCACGAAAGTCGTTTGCAAGAAGGATTTGATATACTCCTTACAAATCCTCCTTTTGGTACTGCTGGGAAAATTATGGATTCTTCATTGTTGTCGAAATATGATTTGGGGCACAAATGGGAAGGCTTAAATGGTAATTTTAAGATGTCTACTGCCATTTGTAATGCGCAACCAGCCGAAATTTTATTTATTGAAAGGTGTTTGCAGCTGTTAAAAGAAGGTGGTAGAATGGCAATTGTTCTTCCTAATGGCCATTTTGAGAATCCATCGCTTAATTACTTGCGAGCATATATAAAGGAAAAAGCAAATGTTCTGGCTGTCATTACCCTCCCTCAGGAAACATTCGTTCCTTATGGAACAGGCGTAAAGACATCCCTTTTGTTTCTTGAGAAAGAGTCAGCTAATACAAAAACAACGTATCCGGTCTTTTTTGGAAAAGTAACCAAACCTGGGTATCAAGGGAATAAAAATGGTACTCCTATCTACAAAAAAGACAATAATGGATCATTACTATTTGAGAATGGAGTACCTATTATTGACGAGGATTTTTCAGTTGTATTAAACGATTATCGAGATTTTCAACGAAATGGGAAAGTCGAAACGACCAATTCATATAGTATTGAGTATAGTGAAATGAATGACCGAATGGATTACGACTTTTATTCTCCAGCATACAAGTCTATGTTTGATCAGTTGGCAAAGAATTCTGTTAGATTAGGAGATATTGTTGAAATCGTAAAAAAGAAAAGCCCAATACTTAAAGACAAGACAGCGATAGTTGAATATGTGGAATTATCCGATATAAATGCACATTCATTAGAAATCATAAATTCAACCACTTTTGCCGTGCATGAGTTGCCCAGTCGAGCTTCATATGAATTAAAAAATGGAGATATTATTACTGCAATAGCAGGAAATTCTGTTGGAACAAGGAAACATGCGACAGCCCTTGTGACAGAATCAACTGAAGGTGCAATATGTACAAATGGATTTAGAGTCCTTCGTAATCCGAAAGTTAATCCATATTATTTGTTGTATTATTTCAAAAGTGATTTGTTCTTGAAACAGATGATGAGATTCCGTACAGGAGCTGCGATACCGAATGTCTCAGATGCAGATTTGATTAATGTGTTGATTTACCTCCCTTCAGAGAGTAAAATTCAAGATATTGGCAATTCCGTAAAAAGGGCTTTTGAACTCAGAGCTGAGAGTACAAAAATTTTTAATTCAATTACTTTATAATTGGTCAAAAGAAGAGACTGTTTCAAAATAAACTTTGAGATGGCCTCATTTGAATAGAGACTGTATCATAATAGGTGTGATACAGTCTCTATTTATTAAATCCTTTTATAATTCTTTGATTTTTATATTTTTAAACCATACTTCATCTCCGTGGTCCTGTAATAGAATATTGCCTTCCGAAGCATTCCCGAAATTAGGCCAGTTCTTATATTTGCTGTAATTGACCAAGGCCTGCCACATCTGATTGTTTCGATCGTATTCAAGGAGTTTTCTCCCGTTCAACCAATGTTCTACATGATTGTCTTTTACTACAATCATAGCCGTATTGAATTCTCCTTTACGGAACCATTTGTCTTCCGGAGCAGGAATTAAGTCATACAATGAACCCAACTTACGGTTGCCGCGAACACCTAATTTGGCATCCGGATGTTTGGCATCATCCAATATCTGGAATTCACAGCCGATTGCAGACCCTTCTCCTTTGTTCATTGTCGGATCTACAAAATATTTGATTCCACTATTGGCTCCTTCGGTAATTTTAAAATCAACCTTCAAAATGAAATTTTTATAGGTACGTGTCGTTACTATATCTCCTCCATTTGTAGATTCTCCTCCGTTCCCTTTTTGCACTTTCAATATCCCATTTTCAATGGTCCATCCTTTCTCCGGGAAATGATCCAATTTCGCTCCCCGCCATCCTTCTGTGGTCTTGCCATCCCACAATAGTTTCCATCCTTCGGCCTTTTCCTTATCTGAAAGAGAGTTCGGAATGGTATTGACTTCCGGAGCTGCCTGTGATTCGGGGGTAAGATATTTTTCCACATCTTCCGTACAAATACGAAGGTTTCTCCAACGGATGGTTTTCCCTTCATCTTCTGCCTTACTGATTTGATGTACTTGAAGTGCTATAAACCCTTCCGGAGTCATATCATCCCGTAAATTGGCACAAGGAATTCCGTTAATCCAGGTCCGAATGATCGGTCCAAAAGCTTCTATGCGGGCTTGATTCCATTCCCCTTTTTTAAAGGCTTTTTTCCCCGGTTCGTTAAGGGTTAGTGGGTAGAGCCATCCTCGCCGGGCTTCGTCATAAATACCGCCTGACCATGCTCGGTCTGAAGGATCTATTTCAAATTGATAACCATGGACCCGACCTTTATTATAACTTTCTTTACTTTCACTACGTAATTGTACTCCTGAATTCAGACCGTCATCTACTTTGAACTCAAATTCAAGAATGAAATCTCCATAAGTCTTCGGGGTTACCAGGAAGGTGTTGGGGGTCCCTCTTTTTGATATTCCCACAATGGCTTTGTCTTCTATTTTATATTCTGCTTCTCCATTAAGCACTTTCCACCCTTTGAGGTTCTTCCCGTTAAACAAGGATTCCCATTTCTGGGCTGACACTGTTGTAGTGGCCAATAAAAGAGCCCCGCACAACCAAAAATTTTTTATATTCATTTCCTTTTATCTTTATAGTTTATAAAAATCTTCCCAACCTTTGCGAGGAGGCATTCCTGATAACATCGCATTTGCGAAATCGTTATTCGTAAAGCGTTTGTTTTTGATGTCGAAAAGAAGTTGCGTATTTAACCGTTGAGCAATGACTCCTAAACAGAACACTTGCGTCATAGGACCGAAGATTTCAAATGGAGAACGGGTTTTCTCTTCTCCACAGCAAGCCCGTAAAAAGTTCTCAAAATGATTGGACGGACTTTTCGGTACCTCGGGTAACTTGCTTGCCATTTCTTTGGCTTTTTCCTCCGGAATAATGGAAAGAGTGCTTCCATGAGTTCCCCCTTTAAAGGTCAAATCACGAGAATATATGATTTTCCCTGGATTCAGTTTCGTATCTTTAATGTCTCCCTGACTGCTTGCCGGAATATTCGGATCAAGAGCCGAAATGCCATAACCGTCGGGTAGAGGAGGAAGATTGTCCAAACCATCGTACCACGTTACATCTACTGGCGGCATCTTTTTTCGTTGTGGAAAACGGAACAGGATGGTGGAAGAGTAAGGGAAGAAATAATCGTTATGCCCTTCTGCTTTCAACATATTGATTTCGTAAGGCAATCCGAGTTCCAAAAATTCATGTACCGTATCCAAAATATGGGCTCCCCAGTCTCCTAAAGCTCCCATGCCGAAGTCGTACCAGCAACGCCAATCTCCATAGTGGTATTTCGAATTATAGTCGTGGTATTGGGTAGAGCAAAGCCACGTATTCCAGTCCAACGTTTCAGGAATAGCTTGTGCTTCCGGATATTTGTAAATGTCTGCACTCCATTTGTGCCAACGACGGGAGTTGTTCATGTGTGCCGTTACGGCTGTTACATCTTTGATAATACCGGCTTCCTGCCATGCCTTGAATTGGAAATAGTTGGCTTCTGAATGTCCTTGATTCCCTACTTGTGTCACTGCTTCCGGATGTTGCCGGGCAGCTTCCATCATTAACTCCGCTTCTAAAAAAGTACGAGCCATGGGCTTTTCTACGTAAACATGTTTCCCATGAGCAAGTGCCAACATGGAAATCGGAAAATGTGAATGGTCCGGGGTGGCTATCGCTACCGCTTCTATTTCATTGCTAATCCGATCAAACATTTGACGAAAATCCTTAAACCGTTTCGCATTCGGATACATTTTCATAACAGCCTGAGTGTGCTTCGCTCCCATATCTACATCACATAGAGCAACTACATTCACCCGATTCGTTTTGGCAAATTCTCGAATAATTTGCTCTCCTCGGTTGCCGATACCGCTGTAGGC
>CASFOM010000104.1 GCA_949296295.1 uncultured Alistipes sp.
TTGCAAATCTATAAAATAAAAAATACGAGACTCAAACTTGAATCCCGTATTTTCCATTTACACAAAATATTTTATAGTACCTGAAATAATTTATCGTCTTTAATAAGAAAATCTATCTTTATTTTTTAGATTGAACATTTAAAGCGTTTACTTTTCTGATAATTTCTTGACAAGAAATAGTTGCTCCACTTACAACATCTACATCTTTTTCTTCTTTTATGCTACCTGCTTTTTTCCCTTCAAACTGTTTCAACCATTTTTTCTCCATTACATCGCGTCCATATTCAGACGGATATTTTAAAATTTCTACTCGTTTTACTATTTTTTCTTTATCGAGAATAACTAAAAAAAGTGAATTTATTTTCAGGTCCCTCTCCTGTTAATAAGTATAAAGTAGCTTTGGATTGTCCGTTCTGTATGATGTTAAAAGATTGATTATCATTTGATAAGGGTTTTAATGTAGCTGACGGATAAAGCGTTTCCACAGCTACATTGATATCCTTTTGATATTCTTTAGGAAGTGTCTGAGATTGGGTTGTTCCTACCCATGTGAAAATAAGCAGGAGAATAATAATCTTTTTCATATTTGTGATGCAATATAAGTTCCTACCTCAGCAGTAGAATACGCTTTGTTTCCATCTGACAGATCTTCAGTAACTATTCCTTCTGCAATTGCTTGGGCTACTGCATTTCGAATATTTTTACCTTCTTCTTTCATTCCCAAGTGTTCAACTAACATGGCTGCCGAAAGGATAGTGGCCATAGGATTGGCGATTCCTTTCCCTGCTGCTTGAGGATAAGAGCCATGTATAGGTTCAAATAAGGCAACTTTACTGCCTATGGATGCAGAAGGTAGGAGTCCTAAAGAACCGCTGATTACACTGGCTTCATCAGTTAAAATATCTCCGAACATATTTTCCGTTACCATCACATCAAAAGCTTTGGGGCGTTGTATTAACTGCATGGCTGCATTGTCTACAAACATATATTCTACTGTTATGTCGGGGTATTCTTGCGCCATATTTTTCGCAACTTCTCTCCATAGACGTGAGGTGGCTAATACATTAGCCTTATCTACTACTGTTAAATGTTTTCTTCGGGAACGAGCCATTTCGAATCCTAATCGAACAATACGTTCTATTTCTTCTTTTGAATAGACACAGCTATCATAAGCAGTATTACCATCTTCACTACGTCCTTGGGGCCGTCCGAAATAAATACCTCCGGTTAATTCCCGAACACAAACAAAATCAACACCTTCAATTCGTTCTCGTCTAAGAGGAGAACGGTCTAATAAAGAATCAAACATGACTAAAGGCCGAATGTTAGCAAATAGTCCTAATGATTTTCTCATTTTTAATAATCCTTGTTCCGGACGTACCTTAGCGGAAGGATTATTATCGAATCGAGGATCTCCAATAGCTCCAAATAGCACAGCATCACTGTTACAACATATTTGGTGAGTACTTTCTGGATAGGGGTCTCCACAATCATCAATTGCAGCGGCTCCTACTTTGGCAGGAGTGAAATTAAAAGAGTGCCCATATTTTTGAGCTACGGCATTCAAAACTTTTACTGCTTCTGCTATAATCTCCGGACCTATACCATCTCCGGGAAGCAATGCTATATTTTTATTCATGATACTTATTTATCGTTTTTCTTATTTTCAAATGTTTCTATTTCCGGTTTTAGACTTACTAAATAATCTACATCGTCATAACCGTTTAACAAACATTCTTTTTTATATCCATCTATTGAAAATGAAAAGGTGTGTCCTGTTGAATCTATGGTAAAGGTCTGTTGTTCCAAATTTACCGTAAATGTCGTTGAAGGAGAAGATTGTATTGCTGTAAATATTTCTTGTAAGAAAGATTCACTGACTTGAACAGGTAACAATCCATTATTCAACGCATTATTTTTAAAAATATCAGCAAAGAAACTGGAAACAACAACGCGAAATCCATAATCGAATAAGGACCATGCTGCATGTTCCCGGGAAGAACCACATCCAAAATTTTTCCCTGCAATTAAAATTTTTCCACTGTATCGATGATCATTTAACGGGAAAGTTTCTATTTTATCTCCTGTTTTATTAAAACGCCAGTCTCGGAATAAATTATCTCCAAACCCTTTTCGTTCTACAGCTTTTAGAAAACGGGCAGGAATAATCTGGTCGGTATCTATGTTTTCAATATTTAAAGGTACTGCCTGGGATGTAAATGTCACAAATTTAGGTATTGCCATGATTCCTGATTTATTTGATAAATTCACGTATATCTGTTATTTGTCCGGTAACAGCAGCTGCTGCCGCTGTTAAAGGGCTTGCCAATAAAGTACGGGCTCCTTGTCCTTGCCGTCCTTCGAAATTACGGTTGGAGGTAGAAACACAATATTTACCTTCAGGTACTTTATCTGCATTCATAGCCAAACAAGCAGAACATCCGGGTTGTCTGAATTCGAATCCTGCTTCTTTTAGAATATCCACAATCCCTTCTTCATAGGCTTGTTTTTCTACTGCTTTTGAACCAGGAACCAGCCATACCGTAACTCCTTCTGCTTTTTTCTTCCCTTTTACAGCTTGTGCAAATGCTCTGAAATCCTCTATTCGTCCATTGGTACAACTACCGACAAAAACATAATCTATTTTTTTTCCAATCATGGATTCTCCACTATTGAATCCCATATATTGTAATGCTTTTTCAAATGAAACTTTATCACTTCCGGACAGATGGTCACTATATGGGATTGATGCATCAATAGCAATTCCCATTCCCGGATTGGTGCCAAAAGTGATCATAGGTTTTATATCTGCAGCATCGAATTCGTAAACAGTATCAAAGACAGCATCTTTATCACTATATAATGTTTTCCATTGAGCTACCGCAGCATCCCATTCTTTTCCTTTTGGAGCATATTCACGTCCTTTCAAGTAAGCGAAAGTCGTTTCATCCGGAGCAATCATGCCTCCTCTTGCTCCACATTCTATACTCATATTACATACGGTCATTCGTCCTTCCATACTTAAAGAACGAATAGCACTACCTCCAAATTCAATAAAATGTCCGGTACCACCGGAAGAAGAGATTTTTGAAATAATATATAGAACGACATCCTTAGCGGTAACACCTTTCCCTAATTCTCCTTCTACACGTATTAGCATGGTTTTGGGTTTGGGTTGTAGAATGGTTTGAGAAGCAAATACCATTTCTACTTCCGAGGTGCCGATACCAAAGGCAACAGCTCCAAATGCCCCATGAGTAGAGGTATGACTGTCTCCGCATACGATAGTCATACCTGGTTGTGTTAAAGCTGTTTCCGGACCTATTACATGAACAATTCCCTGTTTAGGATGATTTAATCCGAACAATTCTATACCTTGTTCTTTGCAATTGGCAATTAATGTTTCTACTTGAGAACGGGATTGTTCATCTTCAATGGGTAAATGTTGATTTAAAGTAGGAACATTATGGTCTGGTGTTGCAGTAGTTTGTTGAGGACGAAATACTTTTAATCCTCTGTTCCGAATGCCGGAAAATGCCACTGGAGAAGTTACTTCATGTATATAATGACGATCAATGTAAAGAACGCTTCGGCCTCCTTCTATCTCACGCACAACATGTGCATCCCATACCTTATCGAAAAGTGTTTTGGACATTTTATTTATACTTTTATTCGTTATTCATTTATATTAATCAACTTATTGATACCGTCGATATAAGCATCCAACGAGGCCCGAACAATATCGGTATTTGCTCCGAATCCATGTTCTACTACGTTTCCTTTCTTTACCAACATGTGTACTTTTCCTACATCGTCACTACCTCGGGTAATGGCTTGAATCAAGAATTCCTGTAAAACTATTTTTTGTTTCAGAACAGCTTTAACGGCAGAAATGGCTGCATCTACCGGTCCGTTACCTGTACTGGTAGAAGTAAGTGACACTCCTCCAATGTTCAAAATAACCGTTGCTGTGGGAACCAATGTTCCGGTAAGTACTTGCAGGTATTCCAAAGTAACTTTTCGGTTCATGTTTTCTTTGGCTTTGCTTCCCATGAGCGTTAGCAAATCTTCATCTCGAATATCTTTTTTCTTGTCTGCCAAATTCAGAAATTTAGCATATATCTTATCCAATTCTTCCTGTTCCAATGAAAATCCAAGCAAATGTAATCGATGATGCAATGCGGCACGTCCGCTTCTTGCTGTCAATACAATAGCAGAATCAACTACACCAACATCTTTTGGATCGATGATTTCGTAACTTTCACGACTTTTCAATACACCGTCCTGGTGGATTCCGGAAGAATGAGCAAAAGCATTTCTCCCTACGATGGCTTTATTGGCCTGCACAGGCATATTCATTAAATTTGAAACAAGACGGCTGGTTTCTATTAATCGTTGAGAGACAATGTTGGTATCAATGCCAAGATGTTTGTGGCATCGTAAAGCCATTGTAATTTCCTCCAATGAGGTATTTCCAGCTCTTTCTCCAATTCCGTTGATGGTTACTTCTACTTGTCTGGCCCCATTAATGACACCGCTTAAAGTATTTGCCGTAGCCATTCCTAAATCATTATGACAATGAGTGGACAAAATAGCGTTATGTATTCCGTCAACGTGTTCCATCAAATATTTGATTTTTTCTCCATATTGGGAAGGAAGGCAATATCCTGTTGTATCAGGAATATTGACCACGGTAGCCCCTGCTTTGATTACAGCTTCTACTACGCGAGCCAAATATTCATTGTCAGCTCGGCCAGCATCTTCTGCATAAAATTCTACATCTTCGACATATTTTTTAGCATACTTTACGGCAGCCACAGCACGTTCTAAGATTTTTTCAGGAGTAGAACGCAATTTGTCGTATATGTGAGAATGAGATACCCCTATACCGGTGTGAATTCTTTTGTGTTTTGCCAAAGCAAGAGCATCGGCTGCTACATCAATGTCTTTTTCTACTGCACGGGTTAATGCGCAAATAGTGGGGAGGGATATCGCTTTTGATATTTCACGTACAGAATTGAAATCTCCTGGACTAGAAATGGGGAATCCTGCTTCCAAAATATCTACACCCAAACTTTCCAAAGCCTTGGCTACTTCTATTTTTTCAATAGTATTTAATTGACAACCGGGCACTTGTTCCCCATCGCGTAAGGTCGTATCAAAAACAAATAATCTTTCTGCCATAATATTTATGCTCCTTCTTATTAATATCTTGAGTTAAGTCTAAAAACATTTTTTGAGTGAATGACAAAAATAAGGGCTTATTTCGGGATATCCAATACCTGACGTTTTAAAATTTGTTTTTCAAAAAGATTTTTTGAAACTTATTTGTTGTTTAATATGTTTATTATCAATGTTTTTATTATGGTTGATTTTTACGATATTCATCATTTATTTTTATAGATATTTGAACTTGTTTATGGAGAAAGCCCATTGTAATATTCCTCGTAGAAACAAATATACAATAAATGCCAGCCAAAGAGCATTATTTTCTATTACAGGTTTGAATCCATAATAAATAGAAAAGAAGGTAACGGTAGCAATAAACATACTGTTTCGCATAATACCGGATTGTGTAGCTCCTACCAATATTCCGTCAAAAAGGAAAGCCATAAATCCGGCTAAAGGAACAGCCGTAATCCAAAACCGGAAAGAATGAGCTGTTGCGAATATATCGGGATCGTTGGTGAATAAAGAGAGAAGCGAGGGAAGAAAAAAAGCATAGATTAAAGTGAATACGGCTCCTGTTCCAGAACCCCACACAAATAATCGTTTGATACATAATCGTAATTGAGGTCCGTCTTTTGCTCCGATAAATCGTCCTACTAAAGCTTCTCCTGCATAAGCAAATCCATCCATAATGTAGGAAAATAATATAAATAATTGTTGAAGGAGAGTATTGACTGCCAAGGTCGTTTCTCCCATAGCAGATGAAGCTGCAGTAAAAAAAGTAAATACGGCTACTAAACAGAGTGTTCTGAGAAAGATGTCTGTATTAACATGGAAAAATACTCGCATTAGTTTGGGTTGCAGACTTTTTTTTATCTGTATGAATGGGATGTAGGTTTTGAAATATTTGCGTAAAATAATTATGGAAAGTATAACTCCAGAATATTGTGCTATCACTGTTCCCCACGCAATCCCCTCGATGTCCATATGCCATACATACACAAACAACAGACTGAACAAAATATTGATGATATTCATAGAAATAGCAATGAACATGGGAATTTTGGCATTTTGCATTCCAATAAACCAGCCTTTAAAAGCATACATGGATAGAGTGGCTGGAGCAGCCCAAATACGTACGAAAAAATAGTTTAGTGCAAGGTTTTTGATTTTATCGGATCCATCCATTAATTTTATGGCAGTATGTCCAATGAAATATTGTAATAAAAGTAATAAAAAGGCAATGGACAAGGCTACTCCGATTGCCCGGATTAAGACAGCCATACATTCCTGGATATTTTTAGCTCCATAAGCTTGGGCTGTTAATCCAGAAGTTCCCATACGTAAAAATCCGAAATTCCAATATATCAGATTAAATAAAGCCGTACCAATAGCAATGGCTCCGATATAATCGGGATGAAGAAGATGTCCTGCGATGGCTAAATCGGTCATTCCCAACAAAGGGATGGTAATGTTTGAGATGATATTGGGGATGGTTAATTGTAATATTTTTCGATCCATTTTTAGGGTACGTGTTTTTGGATTACAAAAGTAAATAGATTTTGTCTATTACTATTTTAATGTTACTTTTAAAAATTGTAGCTTTGTAAGGAAGAGACTATTTCATATTAATTTTTTAGCAAGTTAAGGAACTATTTTTGTTGAACAAGTATTATAATATAATAAATATGGAACATTACGAAAAACAACATAAAGAACATTTTTCAGGCAGTGCCTTGGCAGTAAACAGTGGAGTAGAACAACCTCCTGTAGTTAGTCCCTATTTTAAAAAGGTCAAACGTCGTCAGTTATCGGTAGATGATTATATGAAGGGGATATTGGAAGGAAATACAACTGTTTTGTCACAAGCAATCACATTGATAGAAAGTTTGCGTCCAGAGCATTATGAATTATCTCAAAAGATAATAGAAAAGTGTCTGCCTTATAGTGGAAAATCAGTTCGCATCGGAATCACCGGAGTACCGGGGGCAGGGAAATCTACTTTTATAGAAGCGATAGGCAATAAGGTAACAAATTTAGGTCATAAATTAGCCGTATTGGCTATTGATCCGAGTTCTGAAAAAAGTAAAGGTTCTATTTTGGGAGATAAAACACGAATGGAAACATTGGTTCATAATGAAAAGGCTTTTATCCGTCCCAGCCCTTCTGCGGGTTCTTTAGGAGGTGTTGCCCGGAAAACAAGAGAGACTGTTATTCTTTGTGAAGCAGCAGGTTTTGATGTTATTTTTATAGAAACAGTTGGTGTAGGACAATCGGAAACAGCGGTTCATTCGATGGTTGATTTGTTTCTAATGATTCAAATTTCCGGAGCTGGAGATGAACTACAAGGTATTAAACGAGGAATTATGGAGATGGCGGATATGGTGGCTATCAATAAAGCTGATGGAGATAATATTCAACGGGCGAATTTAACTAAAGCTCATTTTGTTAATGCCTTAAATTTATTTCCTATGCCGGAATCAAAATGGAAACCAAGGGTATATACATGTTCTTCAATAGAAGGGACAGGACTGCTTGATATATGGAGTGGCGTGGAGGATTTTATTCGTTTTACCCGAGAGAATGGATATTATCAAAAAAACCGTAATCGGCAGGCAAAATATTGGATGTATGAAACAATTAACGATGCATTAAAAGAACGGTTTTATCAAAATGAAGAAGTTAAGAATCAGTTAGCTTTTTTTGAACGTAAGGTACTCGATAATGAGATTAGTTCATTTATTGCGGCTCGCGAATTGTTACGGATTTATTCTGAAAAGAAATAAATGATTTTATGGATAAGTCGATTTTTATTCCATTTTTGCTTACCCTTTTGGCCGGTTTAGCGACAGGAATCGGAAGTTTGATAGCTTTGATGGCCAAAGCTACTAATCGTAAATTTTTATCGTATTCGTTGGGTTTATCTGCAGGAGTAATGATTTATGTCTCTTTTGTAGAGATCTTTCCTTCGGCAGCAACATTTGTACAAACTGTTTATTCTGAACGAATAGCTCATATGTGGGTAGCTCTATTTTTCTTTATAGGAATAGGAGTAATTGCCTTGATAGATAAATTAGTCCCATCGATAGAGAATCCTCATGAGATGCGTTCAGTGGAAGAATTAACGCATCACCCGCCCAAAAGTAAGTTGATGCGGATGGGAGTGATGACAGCTTTGGCTATTGGAGTACATAATTTCCCGGAAGGGATGGCTACTTTTATGGCGGCATGGGATAATCCAACATTAGGTATAGCTATTGCCGTAGCCATAGCCATTCATAATATTCCGGAAGGGATTGCTGTATCGGTTCCTGTATTTCATGCAACAGGGGATCGATGGAAGGCTTTTCGACTTTCGTTCCTTTCAGGGTTGGCAGAGCCTATAGGAGCTTTAGTAGGTTATTTGCTACTGATGCCTTTTTTGTCACCTATGGTTATGGGAGCTGTTTTTGCTATGGTAGCGGGTATAATGGTCTATATTTCACTGGATGAACTATTGCCGGCAGCCCGAGAATGGGGAGAACATCATATATCTATTTATGGCGTAGTAAGTGGTATGGCTATTATGGCTATCAGTTTGATCTTGTTGTAAAAATAAAATGGTTTATGGAACAAAATGAAATAGATAAAAAGCGTAAGAAGCAAAATATTGTGTTAATGATATTATTGGTTATTATTTTGCTTATCGGTATTTTATCTCGTTGGCGCTATGTCGTTCAGGAGGTTCGTGAGTCGGTGGAACATTATATTCCTGCCATGAAAGATACGATTGAATAAAAACAAAAAAAGTACATATATCTGGCATACGGTTTGTGATTTGATGTATGAACTAAAAAATATATGTACATGAAAAAAATTGTTTTATTGATTTCATTGGCTGTTTTTGCGGTTACTTTTAATGGCTTTTCCCAAAAGAAAGCTAAAGTAATGTCTGTAACTGATTTTGAAACATTGGTTCTTGGGGATACAGCTATTCAAGTTGTTGATGTTCGGACTCCGGAAGCGTTTCGCAACGGGCATATTATTAGAGCTAAGAATATGCCTTATGAGAATGGAATGTCGGTTCGGGATATGATTAATCGCCTTGATAATAAACGTCCGGTGGCTATTTATTGTCAGGCTGGGAAAAAAAGCAAGGCTGCGGCAAAGCGATTATGTAAAAAAGGAATGAAAGTGTATTTGTTGGATCAAGGCGTTGATCAATGGAGAAGGGAACGTCGGGAGTTGGTTCGTTAAATGAGTTTGTAAAAAGTTTATAAAAATAAAACAGGGGCTGTGTCAAGATGAAAAAATGACATAGCCCCTGTTAAGTCTATAAGAATTTGTAAAACAAGGATTCAGAATGAAGCCTGTTTAATTACGTAAATAACTTGGTTTGAATTTCGAGAATAAGAGAAGGCATACTGTAATGAAATCTTGTTCTATTTCTATTCTTTAATAAAATCATCAGGGTATTTGACATGAGAAATTGTTTCTCCTTTTATTCGAATCCAAGTATCAAAACTTCTGGTATTTTCATCTATTTCTATTACACGTGCGCCATTGGTCAAATGGTTATAAACCGTATTCCCTCCGGTATAACGTCCATATCCCAATAAAATACCTTTCCAATATACAACATAATCATTGTCATGATCATGTCCAGTAAAAACACCTAATACATCATTTTGTTGCTTCATTGCAGCAAATAATCCCGAATTTAACTCTGGAGCACAAGCTTTTTCCTTTCGAATACCATATAAAATAGCAGATTCGTTATTGGCTGCTTGATTGTATTCAGGTAAAGGAATGTGAAAAAAGGCTAAGGAAGGAATGGGAACCCCTTTATTTGTTTTCGTAAAAAGACTACTTTGAGTTTGATACCATGCTATTTGATTGGATTTGATAAAGTCATATCCTCCTATTCCTTCAATTGAAGAGTAACTGTGTGAGTCAAAACAGTATAAAATAAAAGCAGTGGAATCTCCTTGGGAAGATTTTATAGTTAGTAAATGATTCCCCATTCCCGAAGTTCCTTCTGTATGATTCATTAAATTGTAAGGAATGGTTTTAATGATATTAAATAATTTTTCTCGTGATAATCCTTGTTCGTCATCATGATTTCCAAATGTGACGGTAAAAGGGATTTGACGATCGGATACTAATTGCAGAATCGTCCGTAATCCTTCTTCAGCAGGTTTTCCAAAAATGATATCTCCAGTAAAAACAACTAAGTCGGGACGTTCAGAATCCAAAACTTCATTAATTCGTTCAACGGAAATGTTGGATCTAGGATCATTATGAATATAATGTACATCTGTAAATTGTACGATTTTGAATTTATGATTTGCATTGAATTGCAATTCTGTTGATTGTGCTCGTACAATGGGAATGCATATCAGACAAAATCCCAATAGTAATAATATTTGTTGCTTCATGGTAAAAAGACAATGAGGTTATATATAAGAATTAACTGAATGCTCCGGACAGATATTTTTGAGTTAATTCTTGTTGTGGGTTTTGGAATACCTGTTTTGCAGGACCTGCTTCAATGATTTCTCCCATATACATAAATATAACATAGTCTGCGATACGTAAAGCTTGACGTAGTGTATGCGTAACTAAAACAATAGCATACTCCTCTTTTAATTTTACAAATAGTTCTTCGATGGTTTTACTGGATATGGGGTCAAGAGCACTGGTTGCTTCGTCGGCCAAAATAAATTGAGGTTCCACAGCGAGCCCTCGTGCCAGGCAGAGCCGTTGTTGTTGCCCGATAGACATTCGGATTGCCGGAGTATGAAGGCGATCTTTCACTTCGTCCCAAAGTCCGGCAGCTTTTAAATAATATTCAACAATAGTATTTAGCTTCTTTTTATTTCTTATACCATGTATTCGACAACCATAGGCAATATTTTCATAAATGGACATGGGTAACGGGCAAGGTCGTTGAGAGAGTAATCCCATTTTACGTCTGATGTGTGTCAAATCAGAATGACGACTGTATATATCTTCTCCATCAACCAAAACTTGTCCGGTTATTTTTACTCCTTCATTGGTGTCCAATAAACGGTTGAATGTTTTTAATAGTGTTGATTTACCGCATCCCGAAGGGCCGATGATGCAAGTGATTTGTTTGTCAGGGATTTGAAGATTGATGTTTTTTAAAATATGTTGATTTTGAATATAAACATCTAATCCCTTTACACTAATATCAGATATTTCAGTTCGGCGGTGGAATTTTCTACTTGGAACGAATAGAGATGAATTCTCATTATCTTCTGAACTTAATGCTTCAGAAAAATTTTTTTTAGTGGGGATAAGATTTGCGAATATTTGTTTTATCATGGCAAAATATCTATATTTTGTTTTTAGAAAAACGATTGGTGATGAATCGTCCTAATATACTTAAAATCAATACTATAATTGTTAATATGAGGGCAGCGGCATAAGCTCGTCCCTGTACTTCTTCAATAGGACTGCTTAGCTGGAAGAAGACCGCCAAGGGCAATGT
Organism: uncultured Alistipes sp.; assembly: GCA_949296295.1. Classification (GTDB taxonomy): domain Bacteria; phylum Bacteroidota; class Bacteroidia; order Bacteroidales; family Rikenellaceae; genus CASDZK01. The sequence goes on from CASFOM010000104.1 coordinate 11,663, forward strand.
CGCTGCTGGTTGACTTAAAGAGGTGGGAATACTGTCAGTATATCCGGCTGTAAACATAACTCCGGCAGCATCTCCAATTGCCCGTCCAATAGATAATAGTGTAGCTGTTGCAATTCCGGGAGCTATTTGTCGAACAACTACTTTAACTGTTTCAAATCGAGTTGCTCCAAGAGAATACGAAGCATCTAATATGTCTTTGGGTAATTCTCTGGCTACTTCATCCATGGAACGAATAAAGATGGGGATAATTAGTAAAGTTACGACAATAATACCGCCTAATAAAGAAGTCTTCAATCCAAGATAAATCATAATGGTAAATCCGAATGCTCCATAAACGATGGAAGGAATTCCAAACAATATATCGAAGGCTAATCTTGAAATGTAGGCTAATTTGGATTTTTTACTCAAATATACGTTTAGATAGAATACAGTAGGAATACTGACTAATAAACCTAAGATGGTTGAAGCTCCCACAATGTACAATGAACCAACAATGGCATTCAGTAGCCCTCCCTCTTTTCCGATATAAAATCCTCCTCCAGGTAATTTGGTTAACATGTCCCAATTCATGGCTGCCCACCCTTTGGAGACAATGGTATAAAGAATGCTGGCTACTGCTAAGAAAACAGAAAAAGTAGTAATCAACATCAATACTTTGAAAAATTTTTCTTCGATGAATTTGAACTTCATTTTCCTTGGGATTAGAACGGTTATTGAAATGTTTTTTCGATTCTATATAAAATAATACGAGAGATTATATTAAATAAGAATACTACCACGAATAGGATTAGTGCAGCCAACATTAATGCAGATTCATATAATGGTAAGGAAA
>CASFOM010000105.1 GCA_949296295.1 uncultured Alistipes sp.
AAAGAGAATGCCGAACATGTCATGTTGGTTGATTTGGCTCGTAACGACCTTAGTCGAAACACTTTGGGAGTGTATGTTAAGTCCTACAAGGAACTGCAATTTTATTCTCATGTAATTCACATGGTCTCCCGGGTATGTGGCAGTGTGCCTCCGGATACCAATCGGATACGGCTGTTTGCTGATACCTTCCCTGCCGGAACCTTGTCGGGAGCTCCCAAGGTACGGGCCATGGAGTTGATTGACTCTATTGAACGTCATCGGAGAGGGGTATATGGGGGATGTATCGGATATATTGGTTTGGATGGAAATCTGAATCAGGCCATTACAATCAGGACTTTTCTGAGTTGTAATAATCGACTCTATTTTCAGGCGGGCGCCGGAATTGTTGCCAAATCCAATCCGGAAAACGAGTTGTTCGAGGTTAATAACAAGTTGGGGGCTTTGCGAAGGGCCATTGAGTTGGCGGATGAACTGAAACATGGGCAACCCGTAGTTTCCCGGGAGTAAGAAAGTGAGTTGGGTTGTTTTATTATCCGGAATATGCATGGGAAAGCGGACAATAACATGCCGCTTTAATATGAACAGATAAAAACAGAATGCGATGAAAATATTGGTTTTTGATAATTATGACTCGTTTACTTATAACCTTGTCCACTTGCTCCGTAAACTGGGGGTAGTGGATTTGGATGTGGTAAGAAATGATCAGATGGCTTTGGAGACTGTGGAGGCATATGATAAAATTGTATTGTCGCCGGGTCCCGGAATTCCCTCTGAAGCCGGATTATTACTCCCTTTGATTCGGGAATATGCTCCGAAAAAAAGTATGCTGGGAATTTGTTTGGGAGAACAAGCTATCGGGGAGGCGTTTGGCGCACGTATAGAAAATCTTTCTACGGTATTTCATGGGGTAGCTTCTTCAATTCGTGTCGTTGCCGATGATCCTTTATTTAAAGGATTGGGACCCGAAATAGAGGCGGGAAGGTATCATTCTTGGGTGGTGGCGCGCGAGAATCTGCCTCATTGCTTGAAGGTGACGGCAGAAGATGAGGCCGGACGGATTATGGCTCTGGCTCATACCGATTATGATGTACGTGGCGTACAGTTTCATCCTGAATCGGTATTGACTCCGGAGGGGGAACGGATGATGGAAAACTGGTTAAATAGTTGAAAAATGAAAAGTTTATTATATCGGTTGTTTGAACACAGCTATTTGGATCGTGCGGAAGCTCGTGATGTCCTGATTCGTATGGCTCGAGGGGAATATAATGACAGTCAGATTGCTGCATTTATGACTGTTTTCCTGATGAGAAGCATTACGCCTGATGAGTTGTCCGGATTCCGGGATGCTTTATTGGAACTCTGTCTCCCCGTACAGCTTGACGATTATGATGCTATTGATATCGTAGGAACGGGTGGAGACAACAAGAATACCTTTAATATATCCACCTGTGCCTGTTTTGTAGTGGCGGGTGCAGGGTATCCTGTTGTCAAACATGGAAATTACGGGGCTTCTTCCGTGAGCGGAGCTTCCAATGTGATGGAGGCACATGGTGTGAAATTTACGGACAACGTTGAGCAGTTGAAAAAATCGTTGGACCAGTGTAATATGGCTTTTTTACATGCTCCTTTTTTTAATCCGGCCCTCAAAGCCGTGGCTCCCGTCCGTAAAGCACTTGGGGTACGTACCTTCTTTAATATGTTGGGACCGTTGGTCAATCCTTCCTTCCCTAAAAAACAACTGTTGGGCGTTTATAATTTGAAACTGATGCGACTTTATAGTTATCTTTACCAGCAAAGCGATATCGATTTTGCCGTAGTAACCAGTTTGGATGGATATGATGAGATTTCTCTGACATCTGATTTTAAGGTGGTTACATCTTCCGGAGAGTCAATTTTTTCTCCTGAAGAGATTGGTTTGAGCCGATGTACCGAGGCCGATTTGTATGGAGGAGAAACGGTGGCTCAGGCAGCTGAGATATTTGATGGAGTATTGACCGGAAATACTACTCAGGCACGCAAAAATGCAGTGGTGGTGAATGCGGCCTATGCTCTGCAAAGGCATGACCATAGTCTGTCTTTGCAACAAAGTCTGGCCATTGCGCGTGAATCTATTGACAGCGGAAGGGCCTGGAAGGTATTAAAAACTTTTGTGTCACTTAATTCTTGAATTCGATGAATATTTTAGATGAAATTGTTGCCGCTAAGAGGCAAGAGGTCGCTACCGCTCGTACCTTGAGACCGGAAGCTGTGATTCGGGCTGCTGCTGAGGCATGTAATCGCCCGGTACATTCCCTGAAGGAAACATTGGCTAATACCCCTGGGGGAATTATTGCTGAATTTAAACGCAGGTCTCCCTCAAAAGGATTCATTCATCCTGGGGCACGTATTGAAGAAATTGTACCGGGATATGCTGCTGCGGGGGCTTCTGCCATATCTGTTTTGACTGATAATCCTTTCTTCGGTGGTAGTGCCGATGATTTGCTCCATGCACGAAGAAGAACGGCTTTACCTTTGTTGAGAAAAGATTTTATTATTGATGAGTTTCAAATTTGTGAAGCCCGTATCTGGGGGGCTGATGCGGTGTTGTTGATTGCTTCCGTACTTTCTCCTGATGAAACTCTCTCTCTGGCTCGTTATGCGCATTCTTTGAAACTGGAGGTGTTGTTGGAGTTACATGATGCTAATGAATTGTGTTGCTTGAATAAGTATGTGGATGTGGTAGGAGTGAATAATCGTGATTTAAAATCCTTCTCTACCGATCCTGCCCGTTCTTTTGAATTGGTTGAACAGTTGCCAGCTGAAACGATTAAGGTTTCTGAAAGCGGATTGTCCGATCCAGGGGTTGTGAGGGAGTTGAAAGCTGCTGGATTTAATGGGTTCCTTATGGGTGAAATTTTCATGAAAGAGGCCGATCCTGCTCAGGCTTTAGCTCGATTTATGGCAGAATTATGAAAATAAAAATATGCGGAATGCGTGATCCGCAGAATATTCGGGAAATAGGAAATTTGGCGCCCGATTATATGGGGTTTGTCTTTTATCCCCCTTCTCCTCGTTATGCGGGAGAACTTGACTTGGGGGCATTAAGGGATTTACCCGATACGATTCAAAAGGTAGGGGTGTTTGTCGATGCCGATTATGACGAGATGAGGGAAAGTATAGAGCGTTATCGGTTGACTGCCGTACAGCTTCATGGGCACGAAACACCGGAGTTGTGTGAACGTATCCGTCCTTATGGTCAAGTGATTAAAGCCTTTGGTGTGGCAGAAAAGAGCGATTTGAAACAAGTGGTACACTATGAAAAAAGTTGCGATTTGTTCTTGTTTGATACCCGGACTGTCGCATACGGAGGTTCCGGACGCCGTTTTGACTGGAGGGTATTGGAGGAATATCATGGACAGTTGCCTTTTTTGATTAGTGGAGGAATAGGTCCGGAGGATGTCGAACGGGTACGGGATATGAAACATCCCAAGTGTGTCGGAGTGGATTTGAACAGTCGTTTTGAAATAACGCCCGGATATAAAAATATGGAATTAATAGATAAATTTATAAAATCAATCCGATGAATCGTTTAGAACAACTTTTTAAAACAAAAAAGGAGGGGATACTCTCGGTATATTTTACTGCCGGGTATCCGAAACCGGACGATACGATTCCGGTGATATGTGAATTGGAGGCTCAAGGAGCTGATTTGATAGAGGTAGGAATTCCTTTTTCTGACCCCATGGCCGATGGCCCTGTCATTCAGGAAAGCAGTACCCGGGCTTTGGAGGCGGGAATGAATCTGAAGTATCTTTTTGAACAGTTGCAGGGAATTCGTACACGGGTACAGATACCGTTAATTCTGATGGGCTATTTGAATCCTATCATGCAGTATGGAGTGGAAAATTTTTGTCGTAAGGCAGCTGAAACGGGGATGGATGGGGTGATTGTTCCCGATTTGCCGTTTCGTGATTATCTGACTGAATACAAGCCGTTGGGAGATAAATACGGGTTAAAGTTCATCATGCTTATCACTCCGGAAACTTCTGAAGAGCGCATCCGGTTTATTGATGAGCATACGGACGGATTTATCTATATGGTCTCTACCGCTTCTACTACGGGAGCAAAAGATTGCTTTGATGAGAATACACTGGCTTACTTTAACCGAATCAATGCGATGGGGTTGAGGAATCCTCGGCTTATAGGATTTGGAATTTCCAACCGTGCTACTTTTGATGCTGCGCAGCAACATGCTGTGGGGGTAATTGTCGGGAGTAAATTTGTGAAGCTGTTGGGAACAGAGGCATCCCCTAAGGAAGCGGTAGCCGGATTAATGCGGGCCTTAAAGGAGTAATTCTCTGGTATTGAGAAGAAGGTGAGTTGGTGTTTTTATGGAGTTTGCCAACCTGCCTTCTTGTATTTAATTGGTTAATGTCGGTAAAGACGGTTTAATTCTTCAGTAATAAGGCCGTTTTGCCGGGTCACTTCAATCAAGGATTCTTCCATCGAAGAAGGGGGAAGGAAAATACCCGGAGGAACCGGATGGTGGGCCAAATAGCATATCCCTTCATTGTCCAAAGCCATAGTAGCGTCGATGTACCGAAGTTGTGTCGGTTCTTCTAAAGAAAAATTCAATGGCCTTTTCTCATTCAATACACGTGAAAGAGGGACCTCTGCCCCGAATTCATCCTCTATCCCCATGTTGGCTATAATTGCTTTTGATTGGCAAAGGGCCTCGGAGTATGGGGCAAGGGCGTTTGCTATTCCTGTTGCACTTACGATATAATCGGCAGTGGCTATTAATGAGATTACTTCCTGGCTCGACCTGAAATCAATTATGGGACAGTCTGAGAAACCGGAACGATGAGTGTCTGTGATGCTGATTACTTCCGCTCCCCGATTTTGGCCGCAGAGAATAATTCCCCGACCTACTTTCCCATTGCCGAAAACAACGATTCGGCGATTATGGAAATGGGTATAACCCAACCGTTCCAGACCACGAAAATAACCGTCGCCTGTCCCTAAGGTAGTTTCTATCTCCTTGATCCGACCTGAATCCGTTAGAAAAACAGGTCTTCTTGAATTTTGATATCCATAATAACCGGAACGGGTAAGTTCAACATAGCCCATACGAACTGTGAAGGATGAAAATAAGGCCCCACAGTCTGCTATGATGTCAAATTGACGTGTATGAAGGGTGTCGGGGATAATGTCAAGCCCAATGTCTTGTAGAAAATGGAGGCAAGAGGAATCATAAGGTAACTTTTCGGAAATACCTATGCTTAGTTTGGCTCCTGCTGCAAGTAAAGCGGTATATTTTAAACATGTGTTCTGAAATACGGGTGTGGCATCCAATACCTGAATCCCTTTTAAGGGTTGGGTTTCTATCCATTTCTTGTATTGATGGTGCAAGGCGGGATATTCCTGGAGAATATAACGGCCTTTTAGGTAATCGGCTATGGCTTGCAGGGTGTTCATGTTTGTATATGATAAGATAAGTTTCCGTCAATGATTGATATCCGGGGGCTTAATTCATTCTATTCCTTCATTTTTAGGAATAGCAGTTATATGATGTTGCCTCGATAAATGCAAAATAAGATAAAAAAATGATAAAGATTCTGTTTCTTCCTTTTTTCTTTATGGGGAATTTCAAAAAAACAAAATTGCATGGGGAGTAGTTGATGCCGGGATGGCAGCTGATTGTTCGCGGCAAAGACCTTTAAAAACACTGTTTGCATGGATGTTTTGCAAGTGAAGATAATGTTAAAATCTTTTTATCGGTTTGGCTTGAATTTGGCAGATAAAAAAAGGAGTAAATCTCAGAAATTGGGGACGATTGCTGAGAAATGGATTTTTTTACGGCATATTGTTCTTTTTTAGAAAAATTTTGTTGACTTTTATAGATAAAATTACCTGCTCAGAATGATGTGAAAAAGAAACAGCTCTGGGATGTAAGATGGAAAAAGAGAAAGAAGATATACTACATACGGAAAACCAGAAAGAAAGACGGGATTCTGCTCGGATACAGAAAGAACGGCCTCGGAGGAAAAAAAATCGGTTTCAACGTGTCGTTTCTGTGGTGGCAGGAGGAATCTTGTTGCTGATTTGTCTGCCGTTAACGATTTATATCCCTTGGGTTCAGGATTTTGCGCGGAAACAGGTGGAGAATTATATGGAGAAACATACGGATTACCGATTGTCTTTTAACCGGTTACGCTTGTCTTTCCCGTTGAATCTGATTATTGACAATGCGGATGTCGTTACCGTTTCGGGAGATACGTTGGCCCATTGCGGTACTTTTCGTGTAAAAGTGGCATTGTGGCCTTTATTTCAGCAAAAGGTTTCGGTTCGGGAGTTCGCTTTGAATGATTTACGGATGGATTACGCGGATACGGTAAGCCGTTTTGAATTGTTCATACAGGTAGGAGGGTTCGATTTACAAACCGATCAGATTGATTTGAAAAAACATTGGGTAGGTGTTAAAAAAATTGATTTATCGGATGGAAAGGTATTTTTGAATACCGGAATTTCCTCTCCTGATACTTCTGCGTCCGGACCTTTGCCTCCCTGGATGATTCTGGCCGATGAACTGAGCTTGAATCGGGTGGCTTTTGCCATGAAAACGGAAACGGATGAAATGAACCTGGCGGTCCGTATGGGAACGGCAGATATAGAATCATGTAAAGTTTCCTTAGAAGAACAAAAGGTAATGGTAAAGGAGTTGTCGGTAGAAGGAATAAGCGGTTCTTTTCTGACCGATACATTAGCTCAAAAGGCCGTTCCTCAAACACCTCAGGAACAGGAAGTGACGGATTCTTTACCCCCCTGGTCCATCGCAGTAGGAAAGGTAGCTTTGGCCGCTGATTCCTTGTCTTACGGAATCAAGCAGGGACAACCCGCGAAAGGGTTGGACTTGAACCATATGGTATTCTCCAAGATAAATTTGCTGGTTGATTCTGTTTATAATTGTGGAAGCCAGGTTCAATTGAATTTGAAAAATCTTTCTTTAGTGGAACGGAGTGGATTGCGTGTTAATACGATGCAGGGGGAGTTTATTATGGACAGTACCGGTATTTACTTGTCCGATTTTATGGTACATACTGCCGCCTCTTCACTGGCAGCCAATGTATCTGCCGGAGCCGGTGTTTGGAAAATGAATCCTGCCACTCCCGTAACACTTTCTTTTACCGCTGATTTGGCTTTAAAAGAGTTGTTGAACCTGTATCCTTTGCCTGATACTTCTGCAATAGAGGTCTTGGGAGGGAAGCATGTGCGGTTGAATGCTGATCTGGGAGGATGGTTGGATCGACTCTTCTTAAACACTGTAGAGGTGGCTATGCCCGGTCATTTTGAGTGGGGTATGAATGGTCGGTTACATTCCTGGATACATCCTGAACAAATGGAAGGAGAGGTGCAATGGAGAGGGGATTTCTCGAAAATACGCTTTTTGAAGGCTTGCTTGTCCGATACGGCTTTGCGTCGTCGTATCGACTTGCCTCCTTTCCGTTGGAAGGGAACAGCAACCCTACAACAGGGGGAATATGCTGCCCGAATGAATTTATGGAGTGCCGGGGGCGGAATATCAATAGATGCCGGGTTTAATCCGGAGCGGGAACGGTATCAAGCTCGTGTTCAATGTGACAGTTTCCCTTTGAACCGTTTTCTTCCAGAAGATTCGTTGAATGTAGCTACCTTGGAATTGGGTGTTTCCGGAGCAGGATGGGATGTTTATGCTCCGACTACCCGGGCTCAGATGGAGCTACAGATAAAGCAGTTCGAGTATCGGGGATATGACTATGGAGGAACGATGTTGAAGGCAGGATTGATGGAAAATCAATGGTCGGGAGAATTATCTGCGACCGGGGAAGCCTTGAAAACAACCTTGAATCTTGACGGGACATGGACAGAAAATCGAAAACAGATGAAACTTCAAGGGGTATTGGATACAGTGGATTTGTATCGAATGCATTTTTCTTCTGCTCCTTTGGGGTTCGCTACCTGTTTGACAGCAGAGGCGGAACTGTTGCCTGAGATATGGAGAATAAAAACACAGCTGGACAGTACGGCATTGAAAAGCGGATTAAGAAGCGTGCAATTGAAAAAACTTGCTTTGTCTGCCTGGGCTGACAGTTTGCGTACGGAGATGAATTTGAAGTCGGGGGACTTACAACTGAATTTTCATTCCCCCTTGTCGCCTGATTCTTTGTTGGCAAGAATGCAGCAAACCGCTTCCGTTATTGCCCAACAGATAGAAGAAGAGGGGATAAATATGGCCGCTTTTGATTCTCTTTTGCCTCCTTTCCGTTTGACTGCCGATGCTGAAAAGGATAATGTCCTGAATGATTTTTTGAAATTGCAGGGAGTTTCAATGGGACGATTGGCTTTGGATGCAGAAGTTCCTGCCAATCAATCGTTTAATTTTGATTTGATGATTAACTGGCTGGATGTCGGAGGGGTTCGTACCGATACCGTAGCTTTAATTGTGGGACAGGAAACACAAAAACTGGAATATGCCCTCCGGTTGGCCAATGCTCCTCAGCGGGCAGATATTTTTTCTGCACTTGCATTAGAGGGGTATCTCTTGGAAAATCATGGTGAGGTAACGGTGAAACAATATGACAAGAATGGAAGAATCGGCTTTGATTTTGGTTTGAGAGGGGAGGTATTGGATAGTTTATGGAGAATATCCATGTTTCCTGAAAATCCTGTTTTGGGATTCAGCAGTTGGTCGTTAAATCCGGATAACTATTTGATTTATCGCCCGCCTTATCAGTTTGAAGCTGATTTTAGCCTGACCAATGGTCCTAAAAAGGTCCTTTTATCGTCAGCCCGTCATGAGGGAGTGCCGGAGGGAAGTGTAGAGTTCAAAATATCGGATGTACGTATTGATACGTTATTGAAGATGATTCCCGGATTGCCTCCTATGGGAGGGGTATTGCAGACTTCCTTGTTGTTGGGAATGTCCGATACTGCTGCAGGAACAGCTGGACAGGTGAGAGTGGATGAGTTGAGTTATGATGGGCAACCCGTAGGGAATGTG
>CASFOM010000106.1 GCA_949296295.1 uncultured Alistipes sp.
ACTCCTTTTCTGTCAGAATGGTCTTGTATGAGCAGTGTTCCCCCTGAGAGTGATAAAGCCTTAATCCGCGAGTAGCCATCAATGCAGTTCTGAATCGTTCATTCTGCTCAAACATTGCTTTGTATGCTCTGCGTATCAATTCTTGATATTCCTTGCTTTGACGGTCTATTTTTACCCCTTTCCACCACACCGTCTGATCGGTTTGCCATGAGGTAGTTGTTTTTGTTTTGGCTTTACGTCCCTTCATGGCGCAAATCTGTCTCTGTTTGTTGGTATCTTCATATTTCAATGCTTGCAGGAACCCTTCCATACTATGACAGAATACCCCGTCGAAGAAGAATTTATTACTGCACAAGTTGGACAAAACCTGGGAAGGATATCCTTTAGAAGACCATATATCCAATGCTTTTCCTCTCCATTCTTGCCATTTTATATATAATTCTCTGAATCTCATTACTTCATCTTGTTTTTGAAAAAACGTCTTCCTTATATGATTATTTCTTTCGGTTATTGTCCAACTCTCTTTTACAGATAAGTCCTTCCCACCGGAGGGTCTCATGGAATCGTGAGTTACGGGGGAAAGTCCTTTAATCGTTCTGGAAAAGGATATTTCTGTTCACCTTCTTTTCATTTGCCGTTTTGTGAACCATGTTGTAACGTATTTCGGATGTTGCCAGGTTATCACAAGGAGGTAGGTCCTCCTTGCAAATCCATGTTATTCCCGAAATTCATGCATAAGTTGTTTCTTCAAGTCATCTGTTCCCGTCATGCTCATAGCCTTGCCTTTTGCTGAATTTAGCACCTTGAAATGGAGAGACCTCAATTTCTATTTTGAGCCCTCCTCTTTATTGGAGGCCAGCAACATATGGTTCCCGTCGCCACCATAGTATAGAATGGGTAATAAATCATTCGGGATTTGTTCATGTACCATGCAAAAGTTTCCGGAATGGCGAATGGTAAATGCATTTTTCATATCCTGTTCTGTAATCTCTTTTTTTCTGAAGATGTAGTTCTGATAGGTACGATTATCACTTAAATCGTCGCTGTCAAATATTGGATAATTTTCGTAGATTTCTCCAATGTGTATATTGGAATAGGTCTCTACCTTTTGAGGTATATAACATTCAAAGTCTTTATAATATTCCTTTCCGACAATCTCCCGATGATTGATTATGTCTTTCAAACCGTCAAAAGTATGCCCCATCACTGTAATCTGGTCTTTGATGTTGTAACACTGTATATCATAAGTTGCCAATTTTTCTTTTTTTACCCATTCCTGTAAATGATTTAATGCTTTTTGTTCATCCTTTAGTTCCGGTACCTCTTCAATAACCTTTTTAATAAGAGATTCAATTCCGTTTTCTCTTAAATAGTCGCGATAGGGAACGTTGTATTGGACGATTTCGGTCAGAGTAAACCATAACCAGCCATATTCTCTTTTTCTTAAGTAATGGAATGCTTCGTTTAAAGAATTAAATTCACCACGAGAGTAATGAGGAAAACAAATCTTTGTCATAACTAATCTTTATTAATCAAATCAATTTGGAATATTTTACAGGTATAGAGTTGTTTCTTATCCCAATCTATCTTGTTAATCTTTTTTTATTTTTCAATAGATAGAAAGTCTCGGACAGAAAAAATAAGAAAGACCAAAGCCTGTTTAATCGTAAAAGTCAGAAGGAGCTGTGTCAAAATGAAAGATTGACTCAACCCCCTCTAAGATGAAAAAAGAACTTTCAGATATCGGACTGAATTTTCTGTTTAAGAGACAGAACCCGATTTTGTCCCGAATTTTCAATAGCAATGCAGTCGTTATCGATGCAGACGCATCTCCTTTATGGTATTCTTCCCCTTTTTTCGGACAAGTAAAAGCCTCTCCTTTACTTTCCGTTGATTTATTTTTTAGGGATGGACATTTTTAACTGTCGGGCGTGCATACGGCGCAGCATCAATGCATTGTATTTAGGATTATCCAGGAGCATACCATAAGCTAAGATAATGGCAGGATTCTTCATCTTCATTTCATTGCGTAAAAAATTTCTGTCGAAACCTTCAATAGGTTCAAATTTGCGCACCTTGCCCGTCTCCATCCATTCCTGTAACATTTTTGCCGCCTCTCCGGTAAGATTCATTAAATTGTTCAAAGTCATTTCTATACCGTTGGCTTCAATATATCCTTCGTTCAACAGCAAACTTTTAAGTTTGTCCCGATTAATATTATTCATGGTTTTAAGCTATTAAAGAGTTAATCATTTGGTTGGTTACGTTTCTTACTACCGTTTCTCCCGCATATCTGGAATCAATTTCTAAAGGATTGTAGGTATATCCCCAGGGGTCATAGCAGGATGGTTGGTCATAATTATATATTGCAGAAGCTACCGCCCATTCATTTCTCACATCTTCCGGTACGTCATGATAGCCACGTATGCATTCATTTTGATATTGGTGTCTCATTTCATGGGTGATTACGTCCATTATTTCGAAAGGAGTTGTCCAAGCTCCCACCAGTGTATCAGAAAGGTGAATAGACCCATCTCCGTTATTATATCCGTTCGTCCCTGGCTCTAACTGTTCAATGATTACTCCGCTGTAATTAACAAGTTCGAAAGCTTTAGCCACTTCGTCGGCATAGGTTTTCGCTATTTCGCTTCGTTCTTCATTCGTCATTCCCCCCCAGTTGTCAATCACTTCCGGCGTAAATATCTTCATGGCCGCATCAGAACATTCCTGAATGCCAAACTCTCTTGTTTCTGAAAACTCTTTACTTAATAGAGCAAATTCTTTGTTTTCAACAGATTTTGATTCCGTAAAAAAGTCCTTGACATTTTCATATACACCCATACAAAAATCCACAATGCCGTTTTTCACTTTCTCTCCAAATTCGACGACCGTGTCTTTTGCTTCAACGAGCGCATCACCGATAGCCTCCTTTCCTTCGTTTATCTTTTCCTTTACTTCAGGAATTTCTGCTATGCGATAAGCCCCATGAGCAATTACTGCAGGGTTTACCGAGGCTCTGACCTGATTAATAACATCACCATTGACATCTAAATTTTCGTTTGTTTCAAACAGTTGAGATGTTTCTTGTGAAAATTCAAATTCGTTCATAGTTTCTATATTTTTAATTAATCTACTTTCTTAGAGACCAAACCTTGCTCAAATATATCATTTTGATATATCCAACAAGGGTGAATGACAATGCCTGTGTCCCCGTTTTTAATATCATCAAAAGGCATGTAATGTTTCGACGCATTATCATCCCATTTGATTATTTGTTCGGTAGCTCGTATTACACCGGCCTCCCGTAACAAGTCTAACACCTGTTTCGCCTTTTTACTATATAGAGCCAAATCCCATTGATTTCTATCATTTGTAAAATTATTCCACCATTTTTTCAGCGTCTTGTCTGCATGAAAATTAATGACCTTGTCAGCATACTCAAAGACTTTCTCGCAGTTTTCTATGTTACGGGGTTTCTCCGCTACTATCTTAAACGAGTTGCACTGTCCCTTGAAGTAACTGATTATGGGGGTTAAAGAGGGGGTGTCCTCTTCCCGGATTTGCTGTGAAGCAGCAGGTTCAACCTCAGGAAGCCTGGAATTTCTGTTGAGCGCCTGTTCTCTCTCCCTGGTCTGACGTTTTTTGATGTAGCAGAAACAGGAGTATCCAATAAATCCCAAGGCCACTATGGCAGTTATCCAGTATGTTAAGTTCTCTATTTTATCCATTTTGTATCCATTATTTGTTTTTAAATATTTTCACCCAGGATGCGGCATCATCCCTGTCTCCGGAAATAATTGCATTTCCAGGTTCAAGAGCCGGGATTAGTCCTTTCTGATCTTCTCTCAAGGCTAAAGCGGCAGCCATTACATTACAGTCATCCATGGAGGTTATTCTGTGACAGATTTTGTAATTGGTATTTTTTATGACATCCGGAATTAACTTGGTAGGAACCTGGTCAATAATCATGAATCCTTCCCCCAAACTTCGTATTTCCGCCAACATGTTGGCAAATAGATCGGCTACCACCTGTTGCGGATTACCGGAATTCTCGGCAGCCAAGGAAGGTCTTGCAAGGACATTATGAGCTTCCTCAATGACCGTTAAATGCATGAGTTCATTCAGTTTTGCATGTTTTCTGTAATCCTCGTTATGGGCAAAAATAGATTTTCGGTATTCGTATAATGCAATCAGTATTATGGACATGATTAATGCCTTATCTTTTGCATTGGCAATTTTACTCAGGTTGATGACGCAGTTGCTGTTAAAAAGGGTATCGTAAGGAGTTGATATCAGATTGTTTAATACTTTTCCCCGTTTTCCCCGTGTCAAATATTTAAACCGGGTTTCCAGGGCAGCAACCAATCCGTCTCTAACCCGAGGTTCATAACCTCTGTTTTCCAATACCTTTTTTGCGACGGGCAATACCCCTTCAAGCATGGGATATTGAGTCAATGGTTCCATTTCCTCTTCCTCGAAATCTTCCACCTTCTCGTTTAAATAGGCATATATGGCTTCATCCATAATGACCGGTAAAATATCCCCGGTAGGGAGGCTTGCATTTATTAATGCGGTAATTTGCTCACATCTGGTTTGCATATCTATAGGAGCGTCCTTATATGCGGCAGGTTGGAACGGATTAAGCATGAGATTACTCAATAATTCTCCGTTAAAAACGGTTACTCCCGGTTCGAAGATTTTAAATTTTTCGTTTTCAGGAAGAGTTTTGTTTTGTTCTAAAGCCCATTCTACCCATTCTTCCTTTGCCGGTTCAATAATGAGTACCGGTTTCTTTTTCTTTTGAACTTCCTTTATAATGGTAGCACAGGTGTTTGTCTTTCCGCATCCGGTACTGCCCGTAATTAGAGAATGTCGGACGAGAGAATTGAAATCAATGGTGTATTCATTGTTTTGCATTTCCCCCATGTTCATAATATTTCCCAGACTGATTATCGAGTTGTCATTTGACACTTCCGCAGGGTTGCTGGCAAATTTTACGGCGTTTTTCACAAAACGAATACCCGGGACGTCTTTTCGAGGCAATGAAGTGAAGAGCGATAATTCTTCGGTATTAACAGGCGTGGATACATATTGGTAGTTTTTTCCCAGAATATGCCAGTTTTCATCAGCAATATCGGCCGTTTCAGGGTTTATGATAGGCACCAAACAAAATCGTTTTATACTGTCCAGGGCATCCGTAGATTGGAACAAATGAGTCCGGATTGGTTCGATGTATGTATTGTCCCCGGAATATACGGATCTTAATATTCCTGTGATTAAATTGACATCATCGGTATTGTTGGCCAGAACATATACTCCGGTATTCCAGAACCCCAGATTCCGTCCGGAACGTAGCCTTTCGCAATGTTTGTCGGTTAAAGATTCGGTATATTGAGCAAATTTGTTCAGGTATTCATTGGTTATCGATTCTCCATAAGAAACTCCGTCGCTGGAAAATACGGAACGACTGAAACCTATGTTTCCGGCAACACCTAATGCTTCCAGAACCGTTTTAAAGCTGGTTGCCTTAGCGAGAGCCCCGACAGGATTGACCGAATTTAAAATGGTTCTTGCGATATCATTAACCACGCCACGTCCTCCCCCGATGGATACCCCTGCATTTATTCCGGTGGAAGAACCTTCGCTGTGTGTAACGGTTTCCGATTGGGTCACCCTTTTTAACACTTCGGTATGTATTTCACTTCCGATGTTTTGGAACGAGCCGATAATATCGGTTATTTCGCCATCACTCATGGGTTCCGCGATTACCAATAAGGAGAAGTCAGCCTCTATTCCTCCGGGATTTTTAAACCCGGTAGCTAATTTATCCAAGGTTTGGAGCACCCCAAACTGTGTTTCTTTTCTAAAAGAGGGGATTCCGGTTACGGCCCCTCCGCAATCAGCAGAAGAGATTTGTTCGTTGATGGCTAATATTTGGTCAATATCATTGATTCGTTCCAATTTCACTCCGGGCATACAACTGCAGAATGCGCTTTCACATTTCCCGATAACATCGGAGGAAGCGTTGTTCGGGTGTCCGATATATAAATTAGTGTATCCTTCCTTACGTTGCAGAAGAAACAACAGTTTCTGTTTCCAGGCATGAAGAGAAGACAACACCCCTTGCCATCTTGACAGCAAGTCATAATCATCAATACGAAGAGGCGATACGGGGAGCCTGCTTATTTTTATCCATTTTATATAGGTATTGTTTACCGGTTCCTTAATGAATGATTCACGCGAACTGATATCTTCCAGATAGGAACGTTCGAGCATGTAGTCCATCAATGGGCTGGCTAAGTTTGAAGGTATTTCGTATATGGGTTTTTTCCCTTGTTTTATTCTCTGCAAGTTTTCTTCGGAGTCAAATTTAGCCAATCCGAAAAAACGTTTTATAAAGTTACTCATGATATACTAAATTCTTTTTCAGTAAAATTGATTTTTTCTTCTCCGTCAAAAAATAATTTTCCAGAAAGGGTTAGTGTCCCATCTTCTAATAATACTATATCGGCACTATATGAAAACTTGTAACTAACTCTGATGAAAATAGGAATGACGAATAAGGATATTAATGTTTTTGCGAATATGGATTCATCGTCCAATATGTATTTGAAAGTTGATTTTGTTGCGTTTTCTATACTTTCCCCTTCCAATATGTCGAATTCCAGTTTAAATTTATTGGAGTTGAAAATTAAGTTTTGGGAAATAGTGATGGTATTATATTTATCTTCTGCAATTTTATTGTCGATTTTTACTTTACAAGGCAGAATTTCCCCTTTTTGAACGATTTGTTTATAGGAGCAATAAAAACCATCTACTCCCATCCTTATCCATACATTGTTTTCTGCTTTTAAGGAAATATTGATTGCACCGGGCCAGCATAATCCATTAGCGACAGTTTCCTGAGGTTTAGGCCCCTGGAGGATACGTCCTGTATTTTGCCGTATTTTGGAAAAATTTAAAGCCTTACATTTTACGGAATCGACAGCGATTGTTCCGTTAATTCCTTCCCCATTGAATAGTTTATTGGTACAATACCATTGGGAGTGTCCCCCAGTAAGGAGTATTAAATCAATATCTTCGGGTCCTATACCGCAATCCTGTTTGAATTTGGCCATACCGTTTTCAATTAACTTGTACAAATTGGCCCAATGGGTTTCAGTTATTGATTCAAACTTATTCCGCGATATTTTATAAGTACCGATGGTTTTATTCCATTGTCCGATGTCTTCAGCCATATCAATAATCGAGTCAATATGGGAAGGATTTTCTTCGATCATCTCGACTATTTTCAACTGTTCGGAAAGGGTGTTGTCTTTCCACTCTTTTGCTTTTTTTGCGTCGAACCATTCCTTTCTTACCGATTTGTTCATTCCTTTAGACAGATATTGAAGAATCTCCTCGCTGATGATTTCGTCAATTTCCCGACCGCCGCAATTGTAGGAATATTTTGAAGCAGATTCAGGGTATTGAGTGATTTTATCTTCAGGAATCTTTATTTCTCCATTGGCAGCCATTGTGAACTGGAAGAAGAATAGGTCAGATGTTCCCGCGCCCATATCCAACATCATGACGTTTAAAGGTTTGTCAAGATGTAGGATGTCTTTATATATTAGGTTGCTGGTATTGATTCTTATTAATTCTATGGCAGCAGCCACAGGTTCCGTTTTTGTCATTATTGTCCCATACTGTCCAAACCCGACCTCTGAAATTATATTTCTCATTAACGTTTTCTTCCCAGCGGGCCATTTGACGGGAAAACTTATGTATATATCCATGGCGTTGTAATTTATTCCAACGGTTTGTTTTACAAACTGTTGGAATATGTATTCCATGAATTTTCTGACATAAATTTCAGCCTGGCTTTCAGATTCAGGGTTAATGAGCTCCATTTTGAAGTTTCGTATCAGTTCCCCCTTTCTGTTTCCTTGAGTTAATGCTTGTTTTCCGAAAATCCAGTTGTCACTGTCCTTAGGAATAAAAATGGCAGAATCGATGACGGTAGATTGTCCGTTTCCGTCTTTAATCACATGTATTTCATCCGAGTCTTCTTTTCTCCATCTTACGACAGTGGTGCTCGTACCAAAGTCTATACCTACAATAATCTTTGCCATATTTTATTGTGTTTCTTAGCGTTTATTTTTTTGAGTTGATATATACCGTTTTTTTTAAGTTAAAAGAATTGGTTGTCCTAAGCGTTCCATTATCATAGAGCGCATAACCTGCTCCATCGTTATAGCTTAGCGCCAATACCTTATGTTCTTCGTCACATAACATGAACAATGGAATATTGGTATTATTACAAACAATAGTGTCCTGGAAATCAATGTACATATATCCGTTATTTACCAAAGCGAAAGAAACGACCTCTCTAATCTTGACAATTTCGTTGTTACGTTTGTCTTTCACTATTAATATAGAGCGAAACTCCCCCCTGTTATCTATCAGTTTCGCGTCAAAAAAATCATTGGAAATATGATTGGGTAAAAGTTCGATAAATTGTCCGTTTCTTTCTGTAACATATACTACTTCTCCAGATTCAAAAGTACCAGCTGTCTTGTTCCCAATCAGCACGTCGGATTTTTGTCCAGGGAGCCCGGTAATTACAATCTTATGTAATTTAATCGGAGCTGAAGGGTCTGTTACAGAACCGTCATATTTATTTAAAGCAAGAGCTTCGGGGGCCTTTACTATAATTATATCCGACATTTTCTCTACTTCTTGTCTTTTATAACAGGAAGAGAAATCGCTCGGATCAATCTTTGTATTTGCTAATAATTGCAACGCAAACAAGGCCTCTTTCCTGACTTCTTCAGTAGCATTTTTCCCCGATTCGGCAACAATCCATTCACAAACCTTGTTATAAGCGTCTGTTAATTGGTCGTTCCAGTAATATACTTTATTTGGATTCATATCCCGAATAAAAGCATATCTGTTTGCCCAGAACTCATTTACTTGAAAGTGTCGGGCAAAATCGGGCAATGTTATGATAATATGACCATTTAATTTCATGACTCATTGGTTTTCAATGTTTTCATATAGTGATTAATGGCACCGACAATGGCGTAATAGAGGGCTTGATCATAAGGATATTCAAAGGTTCTTTGGGGGTTATGCAGATATAATCGGTTTTCAGGGTCGTACTCGTCAAAATGGACGATGCAGTTACCGCTAGCAGAAGCGAATTGATTTTCGTATAATTTCAAGAAACACTTTACAATGTCTTTAAGATTTGTTTCACCGTAAGGTTTAAACTCCTCAGACATCAATAAATTCCGAATGGATTGTAAAAACGAGTTTGTGTTATAGACACAAGCCGTTGAGATTTTCTCTCCATTTTTGTTGTTTTGATAACATTCGAATTTAGCTGATTTAATAATGGCGGCAATGTCTGCACCTGTCATTAATTTGAAGTTGGGCCGTTTCCCTTCCTTCCATCCATATCTTAGAGGCAACGTTTCATTTTCCGTATTTTCTTCAAGGGATAATGAAGCCGAAACAGAACCGCATGAATCATTGATGAATTGCAGCCAAAACCTGCTGTTTTCAAGTTCCGGTTCAAATAAATATTCAGGGGTTTCCAATCCTTGAATGAAGTTTAAATGACTGATTTCTCTTTTATATTCAATATTTTGCTTTTGTATGTTGGATGCAAATATTTCAGCACATTCTTCAGCGGTAGGCATAAAGGTAAAGAACTTTCTGTCAAACCGTTCAGACCGGAATAGTTCAGGCGGAAGAGCGGTCACATCGTTACTTGTCGCGAAAACGAAACAAGCCGTAGATTTTTCTTGCATCCAGGTCAGGAATTTTCCAAACATTCTTCTTCCTACTCCTCCGTCACTATGCGAGGCATTTAGAGAAGAACCGGAAAAAGCTTTTTCTATTTCATCGATCCATAATATGCAAGGAGCCATTTTTTCGGCAATTTGTAGCGCCTCTATCATGTTATGTTCCGAATCTCCCACCAGACTTCCTAACAGGGCCCCCATGTCTAAGGAAACCAAAGGTATTCCAAGAATATGAGCGGCAGATTTTGCCATAAGAGATTTTCCGGATCCGGGTATTCCGGCAATAATGATACCTCTGGGAATATCTATGTGCTGTTTGATTGCTTTTTCCGGATCATTGAATAGTTCAATACGGGCATCAAGCCATTGGGTTATGGCTTTCAGTCCGGCGATGTTTGTATTTTCAGTATTCTCCCATTTCAGTCCCTTACATCCTTTCAACAGCTGTTTTTTTTCCAATCTGATTTCTTTTAAAACGGATTTTCCATTTATGGTATCGTTATCGAGGTAATGGATTCCCATGCATTTGTTCAATATTTGCTTGATTTTGTTTTTTCCGAAACCTCTGAAATTCACAACCATTTGATTAAGGAGTGTTGCCGGGATTTTAGAAAGGTCAATATCGTTTTCTTTGAAATTGTTTTTTATTATCTCCGCAATCTCTTCGTCTTCCATTTTTTGAAGATATATGGTACAGACATAAGGGGCCAAATCAGCGGGAATTGTAGTGTAATTAGGTGTAACGACTAAATATACCGATTGGTTAATGAAATTAGATGTTTTAAGGGAAGAGCGGTTATTGTTGATGCCCAGGTATGCTTTAACGAAAGCGGTAGCGGATTCTTTGATAAGTTTCCATTCCGTAGTGAAGTTAACGACAAGTACCGGTGTTTCTATTGCATCTATTTTAGGGAATTTCCCTATGTAATAGTTGCAGGGTACCGTTTCTTCCTGTTCATAGCCCTCTTCGGGAGCAATGAGTTTGTATTCCCCCGAAGAGGAGTCGTATTTTACCTGGGGGATTATAGCATTGACACACTCTTTATCCCATAGTAATTGATTTATAATCTCTAATTGGTTCGTAACAATATTCACGATGGGGGAATGAGCCATCATTGCCAGTTTAATATCTGTCAGTAACCGACCAATCTGAGTTTTTTTGAAATCCATGTTATTGAATAGCTATTTGTTCAGATGAATTTTCGTTATTTACCACTACAACCTTTTCCTGGTCTTGTTTGTTTGAAATCCATTTGACAAATTCTTGTATCTGTTGGATAGTCCATTGCCATGCCTTAGGAATCCACTCTTGGGCCAACAGGTCATAAAGTTTGTCAGCTCCGTTCATTATCGCCTCGGAAATATTCCCGTACTCTTTCATAACAGGAATTCCTACCAGAAACAGAGCGGTGGCACAAGAGATGATGGTCCCCAATACAGACGTCCCCACCAAAGACATAAAGGCTAACGATACGACAGAGACAATATTTGCGGTAACCCATACCCCGGCCACAAACAGCCCGGTAAACAGAGCTACTCCGCCAATGATTTTGATTATCTTAACGGCGATATTGACCTCTTTTTCTCCTTTTCTGGTCTGTTCAATAATTTTTGCTTCTTCAATACCGGCAGCTATTCCAATACCTATGCTTTCCGGCATTATATCTTCTTCCGTTATTGGGGGTATGATTTTTTGTTTATATGCGATGTATGTGACTAACGCCAATTTTAATTTTTGTTCCATATCCTCCTTGCTGTTGATGGCGAACTCTTCCAGATTCATACGTCCTTCCGCGAGGTTGTTTACAAGAGTTTCAAGGGGTAGGGTATTTGGGAAAATTAAAATGGAGTTGTTCATTACTTCCTCGATTTTCTCCATCAGTTCACTGATCATCTCTTCCGTAACCTCCCCGGAGGCATGATAAACTTTTCCTTTCAGTTCGTTTATTCCCTCAATAACATTTAGGTTCAAATCATAGTTTTCAGCACTTATCACTTGTATTGCAACAAGGTAGTTGATTAAAAAGTCATACTTTTCATTCAGAGACATCTCTTTTGTTGCCTGGTCGATTAATTCAATGTAGTTGATGTCCTGTTCGGGCTCATTGAATACCTTGGATAAGTTTTCATTAAATTGGATGATTCCGTTTTTGAGACCATTGATTACCTCTTTAGCTTCAGAAGGAGTTGCTCCCGGGCACTTTTTGAGGTAGAAGTTACAGAGCTGTTCAATTAAATGATTATCATCGGTCAGTGTTTCATTGAGTTGGTCAAGGATGCTGTTGATTTTAGCACTCTCTTGTTGGTTTAAATTTAGTGTCATAAAATGATTATTTAATGGATTTGACACTATAGAGTATCCTAGAGAATCATTTATAGCTTTTCTTCTGAAAAAAATTTCATCAGCCCCTAAAATATCTTCGGCTTCCAGATAACGGGTGCGATAATTTACAATAGAAGCCTGTAAAGAGGATATAGCTTCTTCTGCATCAATAAGTTTTCGTTCTATGTCAACAAGTTCCTGATGACTTAGTTGTCCATTAACGAAATTAACAAAATCCTGATTGTCAATTATATTTTTTTTCATACCTCTGTTATTTTATAGCATGATACAGTTGCTCCAAATGATCAAGAGCCCGTCCTTTAATTAAAGAAACAGCATCCTGTCGCCGTTTATCATCCCACATGGCCTTAATTTGTTCGCTGTTATAACCGTTTTTTGGACGAGGTTTAATAAAATGTTCAATGATATGGAATGCCTCTAAAGAGGGCATTTTATCGATAACCGTGCATTGAAGGGTCATTTTATCTTTGTCCGAAAGTAAGTTAAACGCCTTCTTTATTCGTTTTTGCGTCGGGCTGTCCGTTGTTTCTTCAGGTTGATCACAATGTAATAGAGTCTCATAATCGACGAAATCTAATATTTCCGTTTCACTATTTTTTAAGGATTTTTCTTTTTTAGCGATTTTACAGAAATGTCGGGATGCAATACACGAGGTATATGTGGATAATTTGCAATCGATTCCTTCATACAGAGAGATTTTATGCCATTCAGGAGTTTCCGTCTCTTTGTTAAAGGGCGAACTTATGAATTCATAAAACTCTCCCACAATATTTCTGTGGGTAATTTTGTGTTCGATAACCGCCGTTATAGGCAAACAGATATCGGACAGATAATAGTGGACCGCCTGAGATTCATTTTGTACGATATATTCTGCCAGTTCAAGATTAGCTGAATATGTAGGGTCTTTTTTTAGTCTTTTTTTTAGTTCTTCCCAATTCATAACGTATCTTTCCCGAAAGGGGTACTTTAGGAGGGTTAGTACTTTTTTTGCTGATTTTTTATATTGTTCCACCAAACAATCAAATCACATTTGTAAAAATACGAAAAATTATGGGATGTAATGAATGAATAACTATTTTAAAATTTATAATAATAAATGAACAGGTGTTGAATAATGAGGTTATATTCAATGAATTGTGAAAATATTTTTATGTTCATGTCCAATCACACCTGTTTTTCAGGAAATAGGTCTGTTGAGATTTTTGCGTCATCGGTCAGTCGGGGGAATGCTTATGTTCCCGGGAGTATTTTCGGGCTATCTTTCAGTGTTGTTTTAACAAGCATATGGAGTTGTCGCTTGTTTTTCGGTTTTGTTGTTTCTATTGTAAGAATTTGTATTTATCGTCCAACAATCATTTAAAAAGGATAAATTATGTATTAAGACAATACTATCCTTTATTTTTACTGTATATCACATGAATCATTTGAAGAAGTAACGATAGAACAATCATTGAAAGGCCTGTATAAAAAGAGGCTCCCAGCATTTTGTTCTCATGAAAAATAATTATAGCCAGGACAATGCTGTAAATAGGCTCTAAATTAAAACTAAGACTTACGGTAAAGGCACTGATAACTTTCTGAGCCTTGTTTAAAAGGAGACACATACACACAGTACAGCCTAATGCTAAAAGGAAGAGCAACCCAAAATCAGAAAAAGCAGGAAGAAATTGTGTCGGTGGCATTATCTGCCAATACAAAGGGAACAGGCAAACAATACTGATACATCCTCCAATCATTTGTAAGGTTGTTGTTTTCAATTCGTTTCCCAACGAACTGATTTGCTCGTTAAACGTAGCATATAAGGCAAACAGAATGGAGGAGATAATACCTAATCCGATTCCTAAACGGAAAGAACTGTCAAAATGAAAGATTAACGAAATTCCGACCAAAGAAAGAGAGCTGAGTAATATTTCTGTCAAAGAAATTCTTTGATGGTTTATCAAAGGCGAAATTATTGCCGTAAAAAATCCAGATAGGCAAAAGCATATAACCCCAATGGATACATTCGCGTATTTTATACTGGCGTAAAAGAAAATCCAGTGCAATGCCAATAAAGCCCCAACCAATAAAACATGTCTGTCCGTTTTGTTGATTGTAAATTTTCTTTCTTTCGTAATCAAAAGAATAATAAGTATAATCCCGGCCAATAACATACGATACCATGTAATGAGTACGGCATCTAAAGAAATCAACTTGCCGAATATACTTGAACATGCAGCCAGTAAAATTGCTGAATGCAACAGGAAAAATGCTTTTTTCATTATTAAAAAAGTTCTAATCTTATCTATGTATGGACGAGTCAGAACTCCTTTTTTCTCCATACAGGATATATGGTTTCTTCGCTGTTTAACAGTCTGTTTATGAAACTCTTTTTTAACAGACAGTTATTATAGGACATCCTTTCCCCCGATTTTAAATTATATAAAGTTATGTAATTTATTTTATCTGATACCCATAAAATTAAAGGGGCTGCGTCAATTTTTTCATTTTGACACAGCCCCTTCCCTGATAAAAATATCTGTATTTTCTATACTCTTAGTCCATTTGATACATACCTATTTCATCGGGTCCATTGGACAGGATGTAATCATAATGAGCGGCATTTTTGGCCTTACCGTTTTTGATGTAGGTTACGGCACTGATACGATATTCTTCGCAACCGCAAGTTTCGTCGCTGGCTTGACGCAACAACAGGTGTCCGAGGACGATATGTCCGGCCATTTCGACTAATCTGCGGGCATGGAAATCGATAAATTCAGGAGAAGAACCGTCAGTATGCATTACGTAATCTACCGCTTTTTCCAACTGTTCCCTCATACCTTTCAACATATTGTATTGAGCTTGCAGTTCAGCAGCATATTGGTCTTCTTCGTATTTTTTGATGTTTTCCACATATACCCCGGTAGTAATTCCCCGAATGGCAGCTACCACCTGTAACTGAGATGTTCCTTCGTAGATGTTGGTGATACGAGCATCTCTTACCAACCGTTCAATAGGATAATCCTTCATGTATCCGGAACCTCCATGTATTTGCAGAGCGTCGTAAGCTACCTGGTTGGCATATTCGCTGGCAAACAGTTTCAGTAAAGGCGTGTAGGCATCGGCCAGTTTGCTGTAATATTTCATTTCTTCCCGTTCTTCTTTTTCCAGCTTTCTTTCTTTAGAGATGTGGAAATAGGCTTTGGCCATATCGACATAACGGGTAGTTTCATAAAGCATGGCGCGGGAAGCATGTACTTTTGCTCTCATGTCGGTCAGCATTTCCGATACGGCAGGGAACTTGATGATGGGTTTTCCAAATTGCTGGCGTTCGTGAGCATATTTGAACGCTTCCCGATAAGCCGCTTCGGAAATACCGGTTGATTGTGCTCCTACTCCCAGTCGGGCAGAGTTCATCAATCCCATGACGTACCGAATCAACCCCATTTTTCTGTCCCCGACCAATCTTGCCGGAGCATTGGTAAATACCAATTCGCAGGTGGGCGAACCGATGATTCCCAATTTATGTTCGATACGCCGTACTTTTACAGCATAATGTTTCTTGTCGTACACGAAAAGGGACAATCCTCTGGCGTCGGTTGTTCCTTCTTCCGAACGAGCGAGAACGAGAGCGATATCCCCATCTCCGTTTGTGATGAAACGTTTTACCCCGTTCAGGAGCCATGTTCCGGCTTTTTCGTCGTAATGAGCCTTTAACATGACGGCCTGCAAATCGGATCCGGCATCAGGTTCCGTCAGGTCCATGGCACAAGTGGCCCCTTTGTTGATTAACGGCAGGTATTCATCATTGATTTCGTCGGAAGCGAATTCATGCAATGTTTCAGCGCAGTCCTGCAACCCCCATATATTACCGAATCCGGCATCTGCTCTGGAAACCAGTTCGCAAGACATCACATAAGGAACCATAGAGAAGTTCAATCCCCCCCATTTTCTGGGCAGCGAGATTCCATATACTCCGGCTTTAGTGAGCATTTCATGATTTTCTGCAGTTCCCCGGGCATATATTACGCGGTCATTGACTACCTTAGGACCTTCCTGATCGACACTTTCAGCATTAGGTGCGATGACATCGCCGCAAATTTCCCCGATAATTTCCAATACCCGTTTGTAGTTATCCATGGTATCTTCGAAATCTACGGGAGCGTAGTCGTATTTGTCTTTATCAGCAAAATTGCGTTCTTTGAGCTCCACGATTTTTTTCATCAGCGGATGGCCCAAATGATATTGAATATCTTTGTTGTCTAAAAAGAAATTAGCCATTTTATTAAGTTGCTTTTTAATGAATCGCGGAGACCGCTATTTCGAATTTTCTTTGTAATATTTAATCATTTTCGGGATTACTTCCATCACATCACCGGTAATAGCGTAATCGGCTATTTTGTTGATAGGAGCTTCCGGGTCGTTGTTGATGGAAATAACCATTGCCGAACCGTCCATACCGGCGGTATGCTGTATCTGTCCGGATATGCCGCAAGCGATGTATAGCTTGGGTCTTACGGTTACCCCGGTTTGTCCTACCTGGCGGGCATGTTCAGCGAATCCGGCATCTACGGCAGCGCGAGAAGCGCCTACTTCCGCACCCAATACTTCAGCAAGTTCATACAACAGGTTGAAGTTTTCTTTGGAGCCCATTCCGTATCCTCCTGCTACAATTACGGAAGCTCCTTTGATGTTTATTTTCTTTTCTTCTATTTCCCGTTCGATGATTTGCACCGCGAAATCGGCATCCGTAACGTATTTTTTAGGGTCTAATTTGATTACTTCAGCCGGTTTAGGTTGAGCGACGGCCTCTTTTTTCATCACCCCTTCCCGTACAGTGGCCATTTGTGGTCTGCATTCGGGATTGATGATGGTCGCAATGATGTTTCCTCCGAAAGCAGGGCGGATCTGATACAACAGATTTTCGTATTCTTTCCCTGTTTTGGCGTCCGAGTGAGGCCCTATTTCAAGGCTGGTACAGTCAGCCGTTAATCCGCTGTGTAGAGCGGAAGATACTCTGGGAGCGAGGTCTCGTCCTATTGTAGTGGCACCGAAGAGAGCTATTTGAGGTTTTTGTTCCCGGAATACGCCACAAACGATAGCGGCATGAGGGAGTGTTCTGTAAGGTTCGAGGCAGTTGCAATCGGCCACATAAACGGTATCCGCGCCATAGTTTTCCAACTGTTTTTCGATACCTTCGAGTTGGTGTCCGATGGCAAGAGCTTCCAGTTTACAACCTAATGTTTTTGCCAAAGCACGCCCTTTGGTGAGCAGCTCCAAACTTACGTCAGCTACTTTCCCGTTTTCTATTTCGCAATAAACAAATATATTATTCACTTTTCTGTTGTTTTTCGTTAATGAATGAATTTTCAGGGGCTTAACCTAAAGTATGGCTAGCGATTAATTCCTGCATTAAAGCGGATATGTCTTTGTCGTCCGCAGTCAGTCTTTTCGCTTCTTTTGCCTGGAATACGATGTTTTCAATCTTTTTCACTTTGGTAGGCGAACCTTGTAACCCCAACTGTTCTGCTTGAGCATCTACATCGGCTACACCCCATTCAGGGATAGTCAGGTATTCCCGTTGCGAGCGTAAAGACTGGTAATAATCTTCGGTAGCTTCTTGTGTTTCGCTGACGCTTTTAGCATATTTGTATTTCATGACTAATTTAGCGTTTCTGGGGCGAGCATCAGGAGCAGAAGCGTTTACCGTAATGACCAGAGGGTATGCGGCTTTTACTTTTTCAATACCGTTTTCCAGCCGTCTGGTGACATATATGTCCTTCCCGTCAATTTTTTCGATTTCTTCCGCATAGGTAATTTGCGGGAGATTCAGTTTCTCCGCTACCTGAGGTCCGACCTGAGCGGTATCCCCGTCAATGGCCTGTCGTCCTGCGATGATGATATCCGGGTTCATTTTGCGGATGGCGCAAGCGAGGGCGTATGAGGTAGCGAGTGTATCTGAGCCGGCAAATTTTCGGTCAGTAAGCAGAACCCCTCCGTCAGTACCCCGGAACAGACCTTCCCGAATAATATCAGCAGCTCGAGAAGGCCCCATAGTCAATATTTTGACTTCCGCCTCATATTGATCTTTGATGCGCAGAGCCTGTTCCAGAGCGTTTAGGTCTTCTGGGTTAAAAATTGCCGCGAGGGCAGCTCTGTTGACCGTTCCATCAGCTTTCATAGCATCTTTCCCTACATTTCGGGTATCCGGAACCTGTTTTGCCAACACAACGATTTTTAAGGGTTGTTTCATGTTTTTAGTAGTTATTTTATATATCAATTTTATTCACGATAAGGAGCGCAAGGTAATGAATTTATCCTGAATAACAAAAATCTCTGAATAAAGCATTTCTTTTTCAAGGAATCGGGTTGGTGTTTTTATTCCTGTCTTTGAAAGGTCGTGATGGAGTAGTCCGCAGTTGTTCGACTTTCGGGAATAATGCAACCGTTTTACAATGATTTTATTGCCATTGTTCTGTTTTTTGTTTTCCTCTCGAAGAAAGGTTGTTCCTATTGTTTTTGCAGAATTGTATTAACCGTCTCTTTCTCTCTTTTTTACCTTTTTTGATTCTTTGGACCGATTAGGGAATCAGTTTTTTGAGTACTTGCTATTTGAAAACATATCCCCGGAAAATTCCTTTTAAATCGGGTCCGAAATAGAATCCGGGTTGGGTGGGTTGATTGTACGCTACATTCTGTGTAGCCACACTGATTCGATAGACCGGATCTTCAATAAAGGAGTGGAACCTGTACTGGGAAGGAATGGTGGTTACATATAGGCGTAATGTTTCGTTGTCTTCCGTCCTCATCAGTACCTCTTCCCTCCAGTCCCCGATGATATCCCCTTGCAGGGAAGGATTGGCTTTGGTCCCGTTATTTGCCGTACATCCGTGAAAAGAGTAAACGGTACGACATACTTTATTCTCCCAGTCATATTTGTCGATGCGGTTTTTATCCAACAATTCCCTCAGCAGGTCGCCATCCCACCATACTCCCATATTCAGAGACAGCCCAGGGACATTTTCCGCCACGACTTTTCCCTTACAGTTTCTGATACCACCGGAAGAGGGTGCCCACATTTCCACACCGGGAGACAGGGGATCTATGTCTGCCGCCATACATCGTCCGACATCGTTGTTAAAAGGGTATTGAAAGAGTATCTTTCCTGTTTCGGCATCGCGGAAAGTA
The DNA here is from genome assembly GCA_949296295.1 of uncultured Alistipes sp. Classification (GTDB taxonomy): domain Bacteria; phylum Bacteroidota; class Bacteroidia; order Bacteroidales; family Rikenellaceae; genus CASDZK01. Next base: position 19,303 of record CASFOM010000106.1, read on the forward strand.
GCCCCGTCTTTTTTATTCTCATGACAAGCCCATACCTGAAGTTTAGGAATATCAGGATTGAATTGAGTCAGATGTATGGCGTCCCCATGCCCCAGTCCGGTAGAATAAGCACCTTCTCCCGTATGGTCTATGGTACATGAGCCGTATATGATTTCATCACATCCGTCCTTGTCAATGTCTGCTACCCGAAGGTTATGATTCCCCTGTCCGGCGTATTCCTCTTTTCCGGGATTGTCGGAATCGAATACCCATCTTTTCCTAAGCTCTTTTCCATCCCAGTCAAAAGCAGCCAATACGGTTCTGGTGTAGTATCCCCTGCACATGACAACGCTGGGTTTCTTCCCGTCTAAATAAGCGACAGCTGCCAGGAATCTGTCGCATCGGTTTCCGTATTCGTCTCCCCATTCTTTGAGAGCTCCGCGAGGAGGGATGTAATCGATGGAACAGAGTGCTTCTCCCGTTTCCCCCTTGAATACGGTCAGATATTCATTTCCGGAGATAATCCTCCCTTGATTGCGCGGGGTTGTGTCATTATCTTTTTGGGGAATGTTGTTTCTGGGCGGTTGGTTATTCACTCCTTTTTCGCGGTAATCAGCGCGTGGGTCCCCGATGACTTTCCCTTTCCCGTCAATGGTTCCGTCCGCGGTTTTCATGATGATTTCCGCCTTTCCGTCCCCGTCAAAATCATACACCATGAAAGGGGAATAGTGTGCCCCGGCCCGTATGTTTTTCCCCAAGTCGATGCGCCAGAGTTTCTCACCGGATAAACGATAACAGTCGAAAAACACGTTTCCGGTATATCCGTCGTGGGA
>CASFOM010000107.1 GCA_949296295.1 uncultured Alistipes sp.
CCGGATATTTATTCTACCATAGCTTTATGTGGGATTGTAAAAAATCATGTGATCATTGACAAACCAATATCTATTGCCGGAGCATGTAAAGCTAGTTCTACTTCTCAGAATGTAAATAAAGGACATAGAGGCCTTTTGTCTGAAGCTCCTCATTTGATGCTTCGTGGCCCGTACGAGTGGGATTGTTATGTCCCTGCTTATTATAGTGTGGAAACAATTTGGGCTGAATCTGCCATGAAAGCAGTTCGAGAAATGGAGATGACCGGGTTGATTGAAAAATTCAATTATAGCTTTTTTGCGGCCTATGCATTATTCAATAATAGATCGATATATAAATTAGCTTTACAAAAAACATTCGATCCTAAAAATCATTTTGTAGCGAATGATCCTTGGTTGAAATTGAAGTTTGTTGCCGCCACTATTCGGATATTGAATGGGTTTGTTGGAAGAACCATAAAACGTAAATTTCGGATTCAAGCAGAACAAGTCTGTTCTTTTCATGAGGTTGATACTATTGCTCAAGCTGTAGAACAGTATCAAAAGTGGAAAATTGAAGTTGTAAAAAACAAATAATAAAGTTATGGATTTGATTTATACTGAATACAATCCTATACAACATTTAGATTCAGTAGTTCGGTTGGAACAATATTTATGGGAAGGGTTTTCTGAAGAAAAATTAAAAGAGGTATTTCAATGGAAATATCCAGATGAAACTCAGATACGAAATGCTTTTGTAACTCTTGACGGGGAACGTGTTGTTGCATTTCGTGGCTTTTTCATTAATACGTATCAATATAATGGCCAAACATTTCCTGTCGCTGTTTTGGGGGATGCTGTGACAGATCCTGCTTATCGGAGGCGCGGAATATTTTCGAAACTTACAAAGCATAGTTTGAACTACTTTCAACAACATGGATTATTTGCTGTTTTAGCCTTATCTTCTAATGAGAAATCTTCAGGGGGATATAAAAAGTTGGGATGGTCTCCGTTTGCTCGGAAAAGAATCAATATTCATCCCATTTGGACCAATATTTTTCCATTTATTCAAAGATTTCAAAAACAATCCGAAAATCGATGGAGAAAAGAGGGATTTGAAATTGAAATAAGTAATAGTATTTCAGAACTTTGGGCAGAAAGATTAGCTGATTATTGTTCTTCTTTGTATCAGGAAAATACAATTACTCTATTAAAAGACAAACATTTTTGGTTGTATCGTTACAAGGCTCCTCAATGGTCATATCGGTTTATTATTTTATCAAAAAATGATAAGATAAGAGGTTATGCTTGTTATATGGAGTCTGTCGGTCAGGCTAATGGAATCAAACATGTTAAGATTCTGGATATAGCTGCATCGGATAATTCCGATTTTAACCGATTGATTCAAGCAATAGAAAATCGAGTCTCGTGCCGATTGATGTTGATTTATTCTACTTCGTTGTCAATAAATGAATGGTCTCGTATTCGTAAAAAGTTTCCTATAACCAAATATGAACATAATCATAATGCTTCAGATGAGGTATTAGTAAAGTCAGTTTGTACGAATATGGAATTAGCCAAACCGCAACTATGGTCTCTTGGTTATGTTGATATGGATAGTATGTAATGGAGAATGAAATAAAAAAATGTAAAGTAAAAATCCCTTATCCTGAATATCGGGATGATGTTCTACATCCATGTATTAGATACATTGAAGAGGGATACTGTGGCCATCAATGGTGGATGGTGATGTCGCCTTTTTATGCAGAAAATGATGCGATAGAAAATCCTATTCTTTTTTATGGAGATTCAGAATCAGAGAAGATACCTCCCTTGGAGTGGCAATTTGCTACGGTAGTCAAGGAAACCCCTGCTTGTGGCTATAATTCTGATCCTATGTTGTATTTTGATAATGGAAAATTACGTGTATTATGGAGAGAATTTAGGACTGAACGGACATTGAAGGCCGGATACAATTCGGCTATTTACGCGATAACTTATGATTCTGACTTCCGGAAACAGAGTGAGATTTTTGTATGCGGAGAATCTTCTGCTACTGAACTTTCCGATTTGTCTCCGATTATTATCAAAAAAGGAGATGAGTGGGCTTTATATACGATGTATGTCCATTTGGAACATTCTTTTTTTAAGCGGGGAATAGTAAAAATAGCTCGAATTTTTGGGAAAAAGGGGAGTGCCCATAAAACAATAGGTCTCCGTTTTCGTAAAGCTTGTTCTTTAACTCGCTTTAAAGAGGTGGAGTCTATTATATTCCCTTTCGATGGAAATATTGAAGGTCTTTTGCCCTGGCATTTCGATTTGATTTTTTATAAAAATCGATGGTTTATGTTGTTGTTCTGTCATGGGGAACAAAATATTCGATTAGCTGAACTTTGCGAAAAAAGGATACATGTCTTCTCTGAACCTTTATTGGGAAAAACGGTTATTGATACTTATAAGCCTACGGGGGTGGTTGTTGATGATAATTTGTATTTATATTATACGGATCGAGTTAATCCAGAGGATACAAAACAACATTTATTGTCTCAATGTAAAATAAATTTAGAGGAGTATTTGGAAAAATTTGTCATCAACAATTGATATTTTATGAGTTTGCGAATTTCTATACGAAGTCTTGGGGTGTGGCTGGGGTTTGCCGTGTTGATGTTTCTTTCTGGGTTCCGCTGGGATGTGGGGGTTGATTTTATGAGTTATTATAATCTATTCGGAGAAAACTGGCTGATTAATGCTGCTTTGTTCGATCGTATAGAACTCGGAAATATGGGAATAAAATATTTATTGTCAATTTGTGGATTTGAGGATGGACGTTATTGGATATGGGTCATGGCATTTATAACTTTGTTCTTTGTGTTTTATTCTATATCCCGTTATGCCCGGAATCCCTTGTTCTCTATTATCTTATTTATATGTTTGGGATATTTTTTCTATACTTTAAATGGAATACGTCAATATTGTGCGGTATCAATTACCATGTTTGCCTGGCAATTTTTAATGAAAGATCAGTGGTTTAAATATTTAATTGTAATTTTTTGTGCCAGCTTATTCCATAAATCTGCACTTGTTATGGCGTTATTTTATTTAATCCGAAAACATGTGTTTCATAAAAATACGTGGATTTTATTATGTTGTATTTGTATCCCAATGGCTTTTGTCGCTTCTTATCTTGTCCCCTACTTAATGTCATTATTCCCGTCTTATGCCGTATATGAAGATATGTCTTTTTCTAATGCAAGCAGTAATATGCTGTCTTATGCGAGAATGTTGTTCCCGTTTACGTTGTTTGTATTGTCAATGATGGTGTATGAAAAATTAATGGCAGAAAAAAATAACCGTGTGATTACGAATTTAGCTTTGTGTGCCATGTTGTGGAATCTTTTATTTCCCAATACTCATTTAATGGTGCGCATGGGATATTATCTTCAGTTCTCTTATATCTTTTTTATCCCTTTATTGTGCAGGACGCTCAGTGTGGGGAATGGACGATTGATAGGAATATATGCAGTTGTCTTTAATTTCTTGTTTATCTCTCTTATTCTATTTGCAAGGGAGGAGTCTAAAATTATTCCTTATCATTTGGATTTTGATATTTGGGGAGTTGAATTGTGGAAAATTTCAATGGTTGTATGGTGTATATTATTTTTGTTTGTTCGGGTATTGAGAGTAACGCCTCGGAAACAATTATTGGTTTAAGAAAAGTATGAATGTATGAAAATATCAGTCATTATACCTGTATATAATGCAGAAAACAGTATTGAACGGGCTTTGAATTCTGTATTAACACAAACTTATAAAGCGGATTATCAAATTATTGTTATTAATGATGGTTCAACAGATAGTTCTTTGAATATAATTAATCGCTATGTACAAGAACATCCAGAAATGGATATTACCGTTATCGATAAACCGAACGGAGGAGTTTCGTCTGCCAGAAATGCCGGCTTCCGAAAAGCTACTGGTGAATGGATTGCTTTATTGGACAGTGATGACGAATGGTTGCCTGAAAAAATGGCCATACAAATGGGAATATTGAATACTCATTCTGAAATTGATTTAATCGGCTCGAATATCGTTGGACAACAAACCCGGATTTTATGGCGATTGAAAAACAAGTTGTCTCCGATAAAAATATGGGAATTATTTATTAAGTGGCATCCATGGACGCCTTCTATCGTGTTTCGCAATACAATTCTTCAAGAAGTCGGGTTCTATAACGAAGCCATGCGTTATGGAGAGGATGGGGAGTTTTTATTGCGTATCTGTAGCAAGAAAAACTGTTGGTTTACTCCGGAACAACTTGTTTTTTGTGGAAATGGGAAACCTGTTTTCGGACATAGCGGATTGTCAGGAAACTTAAAAGGCATGCAACAAGGGCAAGAGGCAATTCTTGACTATGCATACAATCAAAATCTGATAAATCGCATTCAGTTTTTGGTTTTCAAAGGATACGGTTCCATTAAATATTGGCGACGGATATTTATTGTCTGGAAAAGAAAGCATTGGAAATAAGTCGATATTTAAAACACGTTATGCAAGAGGTCGATATGTCTTGTTTGTCTAAAATTATTGAAATAAGTTTAATAAAATTATTTCGTATAAATTTCAAATATTTACCTTTTCGATAAGCCATTCGTTTCCTGATCTTGGTCAATGGACATTGTCGTTTGCGTACGGTAAGGAGAAAGGTCTAAATAGGGAGTCCGGATCATTTCGGAATGATTAAAATCGGATTCGATAGTGCTGGGTTGTTCGATAATAAAAGGTCCCGATCGATTTGCATGTGAACGGGGAGATTACATTCAAGGGAACGGGCCTTTATCGGTCTTGGTTCGAAAATATGTATCAATAAGAACGCTACCGTAATTTTCGGTAATAATTTTACTGTTACTGCAGAAATGGCACTCGTAACGACAAATCGGATTACGTTTGGTAACAATTGTTTGTTGTCATGCAATATTTTGATAATGGATTCGGATTGGCATCAGATTTTTAATGAAGATAATGAATAAATCAATCCGTCTGCTCCGATGGAAATAGGAAATCATATATGGATAGGAGGCAGAACTTGTATATTGAAAGGCGTTTCCTTAAGAGATATGAATGTGTAGTTGCTGTCGCCAACAAGGTAGTAAAATTATTAGAGAAGCCGAATACTGTGTACGGTAGAACATCATTACAACTTTTAAAGTCAGGAGTATATTGTAGATTTAAATAAGCAAATACATGTAGCATCATCAGACATTAGGCTATTTAATCAATAAATTCCTTATAAATTATAATTCATTTAAAATTTTATGATAACAGCTTCTGTCGTTACTTATCATCATTTGTTATGTGAGATTGATGGTTTGATAAATTGCATATTGCAAAGCAGTATCGATCGATTATATATTGTTGATAATTCGAAAAACGATGCTCTTCGGGCAATAGAGAACAAATCGTCTAAAATCCGTTATATCCATAATGCGAATATTGGTTATGGCGGAGCGCACAATATTGCTATTAAGGAAGCGATGGCTGATCAGTCGGTCTATCATATCGTGATCAATCCCGATATCTATTTTCCGGCAGGAACCATTGAAAGTTTGACGGATTATATGGATAGAAACGAAACGGTAGGACAGATCATGCCGAAAATAGTCTATCCCAATGGAGAACTGCAATATTTATGTAAATTATTACCTACTCCGATAGACTTGATTTTCAGACGATTTCTTCCGAAAAAATGGTTCATACATCGACTTTCCCGGTATGAGATGCATTTTAGTGGATATGATAAAGAGATGAATGTTCCGTTTCTTTCCGGATGTTTTATGTTTTTGAGAATTGAAGCGTTGAAAAAAAGCGGATTATTTGATGAACGTTTTTTCATGTATGGGGAAGATATCGATTTATGTCGAAGAATTCATCGTAATTATAAAACGATGTATTATCCCTGGGTGACAGTTACTCATGTTCATGAGGCGGCATCGTATAAAAGCGGGAAGATGTTACGTATTCATATGTGGAATATCGTTAAATATTTTAATAAATGGGGATGGTTTATTGATTTTGAACGGAAGAGAATTAATAGGGAAGCGATACGTCCGTTTTTCCCGGATTGAATAAGGTGAGTGAAATTTGAAATAAATATCTATTTAGATTCATTCAATGGATGAAGAAGGAAGAGGCTGTCTCAAAAATGACATGAACCCCGAAAGTTAGACAAAAAACTTTCGGGGTTTTGTTATGAAGTATAGTTTTGAAATCAAACTAGAGGCAGTTAAGA
>CASFOM010000108.1 GCA_949296295.1 uncultured Alistipes sp.
CAGTTGGTCTGACTACTCTCCTTTCACACACAATTCCACTTCTGTTTTAAGGACCACCATCCATTAACAGGACATCAACGGACCGAAATAAAAGTCACGACCTGACATCCTGCAATTTCATTCAATCGCCGGCGGATTTCAACACGTCGGGCAAAAAACTCACTGCGGGCGGCAGCCGATGCAAAGGTGACATACATTCGTCCTTCGCGCAACGTAATTTTCTGGGTAGCCTCTGCCAGCAGCGGTCCAACCACTTCACGCCATGCCCCCAACGCTTTTGCCTCCAACATTCCTTGAGTAAATGCGCTGTTATTGGCCACCATCTGTTCTATTAACGCGCCTATTTTTATGGGTTCTGTTCTTCTCATCTGTTTTCAAGAATTCAAGTTTCCGCACCGCCTGCCGTTTTTTATTATTCCTGAGAGAATACTTCTCCCCCTGCCACATCAAACAAGCGGTGATTTTGGGTAATGCGGTCAAGGATGGAAGCGAGACGGACTTTATTGGCGTCCGTAATAAAAATCTGTCCGAATTTATTTTGAGACACCAAGGCAATGAGATTTTCCACCCGTTGCATATCCAACTTATCAAAAATATCATCGAGCAACAGAATAGGTTTCTCTCCTTTGCGCTCGGCCAACAAATCAAACTGAGCCAGCTTCAAAGCGATTAAGAATGACTTTTGCTGTCCCTGAGAACCAAATTTACGGATGGGCTGTTCCTGCAACCACATTCCCATATCGTCCCGATGAATTCCTACGGAAGTAAACCCGTTCACCCCGTCTTTTACGCGAGCGGCAAGGAGCAACTCGTCAAAAGGCGTTTCAGACAAGGCCGAATCATAGGTCAGTTCAACCGGTTCCCGTCCATCTGAAATAAGTCGGTAATAATCGGCAGTGACCGGAGCCAATCGTCCAATCAACTCCTTCCTTTTCTCGTAAATCACCTTTCCGCATCCGCATAGCTGAGCGTCGAGAATATCCAGAATTTCATAGGAAGTGGCATTCAACGGATTCTTCAACAGTTTGTTCCGCTGGGACAACACATTGTTATAACGTACCAATGTAGTCAAATATTCCCGGTCCAGTTGCGACAACAGGGCATTCAAATATCGACGACGTTCCTCACTGTTCTGAATCAATACCGTATCAGCGGGGGAGACCAGTACGGAAGGGAACAGTCCGACATGGTCCAACAGTTTTGCATACTCCTTGTCATTCCGCTTCAACACCTTTCCTCCATTAGCGGTATAGCTGCACACCACCTTTTCAAATCGTTCCTCCGGGCAACGAAACGTACCATCCACCATAAAGAAATCGGTGGTTCGACGCATTGACTGACGATCGGTCACCTGCAAAGCGCTCTTTCCCAAGGACAAGTAATGGACAGCATCCAACAAATTGGTTTTACCGGCACCGTTGTCTCCGGTAAAACAGTTGAGTTTATCACCGAACGACAGAGATGCGGAAGCAATATTTTTAAAATTGATGATATTCAACCGTTCTAAATACATGCAGATACCTTTTTAGAACAAAATTAAAAAATAAATTCCTGTGGGTGCTTATTATTCATTAAAAAGATTTATTTTTGCAGGTGTCAATCGTGCGGTATTTCCTCTGAAAAAGAGGGGAAAGCGAGATGACAGGCAATTTTAAGCATTTGATAATTAATGTTTTAAATAAAAATCATGATTCAAAACCATCAAAAAAATCAGAACGAAGAACCCGAACAGATTATCGAACAGGCCATTGAAAAGACTGAATTTTTCCTGTTTCGTAATGGAAAAATGTTATTGATTGGCTTAGGAGTCCTTTTCGTTGTAGTGGCGTTATTCTTCGGAATTAAATACATGTACACGGCACCTCGGGAAGAGAAAGCCTCTGCATTGATGTTTGTAGCAGAGCAACAGTTTGCACGCGATTCTTTTGCCATGGCACTTAACGGATATGAAACAGCCGATGGTCATCAGGCCGGTTTTCTGGAAGTGATAGACCGTTACGGGTCCACTCAGGTAGGAAACACAGCCAACCATTATGCAGGTATCTGCTACATGAAATTAGGGGATTATGAATCAGCCTTAAAATATTTGAGTGGTTATACGGCAGTAAAAGGGTTAGCAGCTAATTTGGTCAACTCCCAAAACTTTGGTTTGCAAGGAGACGCCTATGTTCAGTTGAACAAATTGCCGGAAGCAGTGAAGATGTATGAGAAAGCTGTCAGTGATTACACGAATAATCTGACCACACCTTATTATTTAAAAAAGTTAGCGCTGATTTATGAGAAACAAGGAGACAATGCCAAAGCGTTGGCTGCTTGCGAACGTATTAAGAATGAATTTTTCAGTTCGTATGAAGCCCGCGATATAGACAAATATATTGGCCGCCTTTCTCAGTTGTAGATTTTATTTGAGTTTATACATACAATGGTTTACCGCAAAGAAGGGGGTTGATGCGAATCGACACCCTTTTTTGTTGTGTACACCGTAAAAATTGACATTTATGGCATCGAGTTTAAAAAATCTCTCTGTTTTTGAATCTCCGGTACCTTCTGCCGCAGAGTACTCCTTCGGCATTGTAGTAGCTGAATGGAATTCGAAAATTACCAGCCGTCTGTTGGAGGGTGCGGTAAACCTGTTAAAAGCCCAGGGCTGCAAGGAAGAAAACATCAAAATCAAACATGTTCCGGGGACGTATGAATTGACCTTGGCTTCCCAGCTGATGTGCGAACATACCGATGTAGATGGTGTGATTGCATTGGGTTGTGTCATTCAGGGTGAGACACGTCATTTCGACTTTCTGTGCAGCGGAGTAACGCATGGCATCAACCAGGTAGCGTTGGAATACAACACGCCCATTGCCTATGGTATTTTAACGGTCAATAACATGCAGCAGGCTATGGACCGAGCAGGAGGCAAATACGGGAATAAGGGAGAGGAAGCAGCTGCTACGGCAATCAAAATGGTAGCATTAAAGATTGAAATGGAAAACGAAGAGGAATAATTCTTCAATAACGAGGTACAAAAGAACAAATAAAACAAGATACAACGTGAAAAAAAACATTTCCAAAGTACTCGTATTAGGTTCGGGTGCGCTGAAAATAGGACAGGCAGGAGAATTTGACTATTCCGGTTCTCAAGCCTTGAAAGCGATGAAGGAAGAGGGCATTTCTACGGTTCTCATCAACCCCAACATTGCGACCATTCAAACCTCGGAAGGGATTGCCGACAAGGTTTATTTTCTGCCGCTAACCCCTTATTTTATCGAAGAGGTTATCCGTAAAGAAAAACCGGACGGCATATTGCTGGCCTTCGGAGGACAGACCGCACTGAACTGCGGGACAGAATTGTATAACTCCGGCGTATTGGCACGCTACGGAGTAGAAGTGTTGGGAACTTCAGTAGAAGCCATCACCTACACAGAAGACCGCGATTTATTCGTTAAGAAATTGAACGAAATCAACGTCAAAACCCCTCGCAGCATCGCTGTAAACACTATGGGAAAAGCTGTGGAAGCAGCAGAAACCATAGGGTTCCCCATCATCGTACGTTCAGCATACGTATTGGGAGGTATGGGCAGTGGATTCTGCAACAACATGGATGAGTTGAAGACATTGGCGGAAAATTCCTTCTCCTACGCTCCCCAGATTCTGGTGGAAGAATCGTTGAAAGGGTGGAAAGAGATTGAATTTGAAGTGATCCGCGACCGCAAAGACCACTGTTTTACGGTAGCGAGCATGGAAAATGTCGATCCGTTGGGTATCCACACAGGCGAAAGTATCGTGGTAGCCCCCACCTGTTCTTTAGACGAAGGAGAATTGAAAATGCTTCAGGAGCTGTCTGTCAAGATTATCCGCCACCTGGGTATTGTCGGGGAATGCAACATACAGTATGCCTTCAACTCCGAAACGGATGACTACCGGGTTATTGAAGTAAATGCGCGATTAAGCCGTTCTTCCGCTTTGGCATCCAAAGCTACGGGTTATCCTTTGGCATTCGTTGCAGCCAAATTGGCTTTGGGTTATTCCCTGGATGAGATAGGGGAAATGGGCACCCCCAACTCAGCGTATAAAGCTCCAGAGTTGGATTACATCATCTGTAAGATTCCCCGCTGGGATTTGAGTAAGTTTGCCGGGGTACCTCGTCAAATCGGCTCCAGCATGAAATCGGTCGGAGAAATCATGTCAATCGGGAAATCCTTTGAAGAAATCATCCAGAAGGGCTTGCGTATGATTGGTCAGGGGATGCATGGATTCGTATGCAACAACAACATCTCTTTTGAAAATCTTGATGATGAGCTGGCGAACCCTACCGACCTGCGTATCTTTGCCATTGCTACGGCCTTCGAACAAGGTTACAGTGTGGAACGTATCCATGAACTGACCAAAATTACGCCGTGGTTCCTGGAAAAATTAGAGAATATCTATCGTTACTCGCAAGTAATCGCAAAATACAATAACATCAACGAGTTACCAGCGGAAGTATTGTTGAAAGCGAAGCAGCTGGGATTCTCCGATTTTCAGATTGCCCGTTTGGTAGAAAATCCTGCCGGCAATATGGAAAAGGAGATGATTGCTGTTCGTAACTATCGGAAGAAATTGGGCATTCTCCCTTCCGTAAAACGCATTAATACGGTAGCATCGGAAAATCCGGACCTGACCAATTATCTCTATATGACTTATGACGGTTCCGAACACGATATACCTTATTATCACAACAAGAAATCGGTCATCGTACTGGGTTCGGGAGCGTACCGTATCGGTAGTTCCGTAGAATTTGACTGGTGTTCGGTCAATGCAATTCAGACAGCCCGGAAGTTAGGTTACATGTCCATCATGATTAACTATAACCCGGAAACGGTCTCCACCGACTACGATATGTGCGACCGGCTCTATTTCGACGAGTTGTCGGAAGAACGGGTATTGGACATCATAGACCTTGAACATCCGAATGGAGTAATGGTTTCGGTAGGAGGACAAATTCCGAACAACCTGGCCATGAAGTTATACCGTCAGGGCGTGCCCATTCTCGGTACTTCCGCCATTTCCATTGACCGGGCGGAAAACCGTCACAAGTTCTCCTCAATGCTCGACTCTTTAGGCATTGACCAACCGAAATGGAAGGAGCTTTCTTCGCTGGAAGACATCAACGAATTTGTGGATCGGGTAGGCTTCCCGGTACTTATCCGTCCTTCCTACGTCCTCTCAGGAGCGGCAATGCGCGTATGCTACAACAAGCATGAGATGGAACATTTCTTAGGTGTTGCGGCCCAGGTATCGAAAGAATACCCCGTTGTTGTCTCTTCATTCATGGAAAATGCCAAAGAGATTGAATTTGACGCGGTAGCTCATGCAGGAGAAATCATCGAATATGCCATTTCAGAACATGTGGAATTTGCAGGAGTACATTCAGGCGATGCCACCCTGGTCTTCCCTGCTCAAAAAATCTATTTGGAAACGGCACGTCGCATCAAAAAGATCAGCCGTCAAATTGCTGCAGAATTAAATATCAGCGGTCCGTTCAACATTCAATTCCTGGCCAAAAACAATGAAATCAAGGTGATTGAATGTAATTTGCGTGCCTCCCGAAGTTTCCCCTTCGTTTCAAAGATTCTGAAACGGAATTTTATCGATACGGCTACCCGCATCATGCTTGATGCACCTTATACGAAAGCGGACAAGACGTTGTTCGACATTGACTGTACAGGAGTAAAAGCCTCACAGTTCTCTTTCGCCCGTCTGTTGAAGACAGACCCCATCTTAGGAGTAGATATGGCTTCTACGGGAGAAGTAGGATGCTTGGGAGACGATTTCAACGAAGCGTTATTGAATGCCATGATTTCCGTAGGCTATAACCTTCCGAAGAAAGATATTCTCATCTCTTCCGGTTCAGCCAAATCGAAAGTGGATATGTTGGAAGCCTGCATCGAGTTGGATAAAAAGGGATATGCCATCTACGCCACTCAGGGGACAGCCGATTTTCTGAATGAACACGGTGTCAAGGCAACGGCCGTAGCGCGTCCGGACGAGAACAAGGGACATGATGTATTACAGATGATTGCCGACAAGCAATTTGACCTCATCATCAACATTCCTCGGGATCATACTACGCGGGAAATCTCAAACGGCTTTAAGATTCGTCGGGCAGCCATCGATCATAATATCCCATTATTGACCAATGCGCGGTTGGCAGCAGCCTTTATTCATGCCTTCTGTAATTTGGAAATGACCGATATTCATATCAAATCATGGGACGAATACAAATAAACAAGTTTATCCCCCTGCTCGGCATTTGTCTGAGCAGCCTATTACTATCCGCCTGTTCCTCGGTAGGGGAACCGGCGGATATGCTATTGTGGGAAACTCCGGAAGGAGAAAAGGTCTCCGTTTCGGAAGGGACAATATTGCTATCCCCTGAAAGTTCGCTCTGTTTTGCGGGTCCGGGAAGCCGAAAAGGTTTTCAGAATTTTATCTTGGAAACAGAAGTACGGACAGACACCAACAGTTGTGCAGGGATTGTTTTTCATACCGACAATACGGGGAAAGGTTATGAAGTTCTGTTGGCGGGAGGGCCGGCAGACGGGAGCCGTAAGACAGGAAGTTTAAGCAATATTCGCAACCTCTACCGCACAGCAGCTCCCGATGGTGAGTGGTTTCCGCTGACAATAACGGTACGAGGGAAAAACATTGCTATTTCGGTCAACGGAACGGAAGTAGTCTGTTATACGGAGCCATCAGACGCTTACCGACTTCCGGAACATGCGGGACAACGGTTAAGCGAAGGAAATTTTACGTTGCGCGGTTATCAAGGCGAGACAGCCCTGCGGGCCATGCGTATTACGCGTTTGGCGGAAGATGCAGTGAATCCCCAGGACACTCTGGGCGCGAAACCGGAGCATGACGACCGAATCATTCGGTTACAGCAACAGAATTTTCCGGTTATCGACTATCATGTCCATTTAAAAGGGTGGAACAAGGAAGAGGCTCATGCCCGCTCCATGTATAACGGAATCAACTACGGCATAGCCCCCAACTGCGGCATTGGTTTCCCGATTACCAACGATGCAGAGGTTGCAGCCTATCGGGACTCTACCCGCTCCATGCCGTTCTTTTTCGGGATGCAGGGAGAAGGGCGCGAATGGGTTTCCACTTTCTCGGAATCGTCCCGAAAAATGTTTGACTATGTCTTTACCGATGCCCTTACCTTCACCGACCACAAGGGGCGGAGGACACGTCTTTGGATTCCGGAAGAGGTATTCATAGACATTCCTGAGGAGGAATATATGGATTTGATTGTAGATAAGATTGTGCAAGTTGTGCAAGAAGAACCCATCGATATCTATGTCAATCCCTGTATGCTTCCGGACGTCATGAACCCGCGCTATAATACCTTATGGACCGCGGAACGCCGGAGTCGTGTGATAGAGGCGTTGAAACAGCGGAATATTGCGTTGGAAATCAATGCCCGTTACCGCATTCCCAACTTCACCATCATCCGGGAAGCGAAAGCAGCAGGGCTTAAATTCACCTTTGGGACCAACAATGCCACTCCCGATTTGGGAGAGCTTGAATACTGTATGGAAGCCATTGATTCCTGCGGACTCACAGTAGAAGATATGTGGTTTCCAACCCGACATTAAAGGAGATTTTTGACGGACGAAAAGAAGTCTGTGTTTATTCAACCCCAAAACAAGCAACCCAATCGAGAAAGAAATGGAAGAAATGATGCAAATAGCAAGCACCGTTCCGCAATGGGCGGTGCTTTGTTTAACCGCTTTACTTATAGGTATGTCCAAAACGGGCATACAGGGAATCACCATGTTGGTAATTCCCGTATTGGCTCTGACGTTTGGAGGGAAACCTTCCACAGGAATCATTCTGCCGATGCTTTGCCTGGCCGATGTGATAGCGGTCCTCTATTATCGTCGGGACGCCGAATGGAAATACATTTTCCGATTACTCCCCTCCGCCATACTTGGTTTCTTCGTTGCCCTGGCGGTAGATCACCTGGTCCCTGCGGACAAGTTCCGTATTCTGATGGCCCTTTGCATCTTCGCCGGCATTGCCATTATGTTCTGGACGGAAAAGAGAGGGAAAGAGAATCTCATAGCCACCTCTCCCCTTATGGGACATCTGTTTGGATTATTAGGCGGTTTTACCACCATGATAGGGAATGCGGCAGGGCCTATTATGGCCGTTTATCTGTTATCCATGCATCTGCCCAAGAAATCGTTTGTAGGCACGAGTGCATGGTTTTTCCTTGTAGTCAACTGGTTAAAGCTGCCGCTTCAAATCTTTGTCTGGGAAAATATCAGTGGAGCTACCGTTTTTCTTGACCTGTTGCTGTTACCTTGTATCGGAATAGGAGCCGTAGCCGGTATTTGGCTGGTAAAACGGTTGCCCGAAACCAAATATCGCACATTAATCATTTGGCTCACCATCTTTTCTACGGCCATGCTGCTCTTTTAAACAGCATTTGACTCCATTATCCTATAACTCAACCAATACGACAGGTAATCCCTCTACATGAACGGAGACCACTCCTTTCGTATCCTTCGGTTGCACGACATCAATCGAAGCCCGTCCGTTGTACAGCTGCAACCGACGGGAACCGGTTGAAGTTCCCTGGTTACAAATCATCCTCCCCGTCCCGGCATAGTCAAACGACACGACATTCGCCGCATCCAAACAGGGAATTCCCCGCTCATCACACAACTGCACCTCAACCCGTTTCAAGCCTTCACGAACCGTCTCCGTTTGTGCCGTAATCCGAACCGGAGCTCCCCAACTCTCCGTCTGATAATTTATGGTTGTCTCTTCGGTAAGCGTTACCTGATTATGTCCTTTCCCAAATCGGCCAATCGCCTTTATGAAATTAACTCCTGTATCCAATACACTCTCCCAACGTAATCCGGCAGCAGGGAAATCCTGAGGATTCCGTTCATGCACACCTAAACTCTCGCCATTGACAAAAAGTTCCACTTCCTGACAGTTGGAATAGACACGAATCTGTTTGGGCTCCCCTTCCTTCCCACTACGCACCCACTCTTTTCCAAAGATATGGAGCATGGGTTGTTCACTCCAATAGGACTGAAAGACATAATAGCTCTCCTTCGGTGTCAGATCTCGTTCTACCACTCCTTTCTGATTGACATAAGGGATGGGGTTTTCAGGTCTTAAAGGCGTAGAAAAATCCTTGAAGGTCCAGTTTGCGGCTCCTGTAAGCCAGGGCATCGTTTCCTGTTCTTTCAACACCCAGTCAAACAAATCACAAATATAGGACTCACTCCAGTCCCCTTTCCCCGGGACATTGATTTTGCCGGTATAAGGAGCTGCCCTGTTCACATCGGTAATAAACGGTGTTTCCGTATCCACCGAGTCAATCGTGGCATACGGATTTTCAGAGAATCGACGGGCATGACTGTCGCCTCCCCACTCCACATGCAAATAACGGGGCGTATGCATCATCTCGTTATAAGTGACATTTCTATAATCGGTATAACGTCCCTTGTACCACCCCGGCCAAATGGAAGGCGAATAAACATCGACAATATCTTTACAAAAGTCACAACGTCGGATGGAAGTGAGCCTCGTATCATCCAATCGATGAGCCAAATCATTCAACTCGGTCATATAGGCCCGAATGGAATCTTTATCAAAGGCAGGGAAGTCCCCCGGCCAGTCATTTTCATTTCCCAACCCCCAAAGGATGACGGCAGGGTGATTGCGATGTTGGCGAATCATGTTGGTAAGCATTCTCCTGCCCTGTTCGCGATACTCCTCACCGCCTACTCCGCCGCGACACCAGGGGATCTCCTCCCACACCATAATCCCCAACTCATCACAAAGATTCAAGACGATGTCGGACTGTTGGTAATGTCCCAACCGGATAAAATTAGCCCCCATCTCTTTAATCATCTGCATCTCTTTTCGAATCATCTCTTCGGTCATGGCAGCGGCTACCCCGGCATGATCTTCATGTCGATGCGTTCCTTTCAACAATACCCGTTGTCCGTTGAGCATAAAAGGGCCATGTTCCTTGAATTCATAATGACGAAATCCGAAACGTTCCGTTACGGTCTGTTCTCCTGCCGCCGTTTTCAAGGTTACCGTACACGTATATAGCTTAGGCGTTTTGTCACTCCACAATACAGGCTTTTTCCACTCTGTTTCGGTCAATACTTCCTTGTCGGAAAAGCTGGCCAATTCCGTCTCTGTCTGCCATATTTCCTGTCCGTCGGGAGCTGTTATCACCACCGCCAACGATACCCGGTCCTCATAATCAACCGGGTCATAAAAGGCAGCCGACACCTTTACGGTTCCCCAACTCCCTTTCTCATCAGTCCGGGCATCGATATACAGGTTCTCCAAAGTTACGGGAGGAGTATAAACCAAATTCACATAACGGTACAAGCCGCCATAAAGGTTAAAATCGGAAAGGTCGGAAGGCATCATCTCGGTATTTCGGGAGTTGTCACACCGTATGGAGACAGGCACTTTTCCGCCAAAGCGTTCAGCCTCCGGAGTAGCCAGAAAAGCCGTGGCAGCGTCGGTAATATCAACAAACCAACCGTCATATCCTCCGGTATGGGTTCCTACCAATGTAGTATAAACATACACCTCCGTCTTTTGTCCGGCACCTTCAAACTCCAACAGGGTCCGTCCTCCGGGATAAGGATTCTCCAAGGCCAGTGTTGTCCGATACCAGCCGGGTCCCTGATAATAATTAACATCAGGATCGACGGCATCCTCAGCATTGAAGCAGTGGGGCAAAGTAACTTTTTCCCACAACGGGACATCTTCTTTTTGAGGAGGTCGTACCGCTTCCCAGACATTTCCCAAATCACTTTTCAAAAAGGTCCACCCCTCTGTCAACCGCAACTTCTTGTCCGCCGGGACAGAAGTGGCTCCTCCCATTGCAGCATACGCAATAAGGAACATCAACCCCAAAAATTTCTTCATATCTGCTTTCTCCTTAAAAACCGACTCTTCCCCATCCGCTTTTTCCTGATTTTTCTTATTCAAAAATTCGACGGACAGTCAATAAAAAATGTTTAATGACAAAGATACAATATTTTGTCATTCATTTTTTATTCTTTACTTTTACCTTATAAAAAATCCAATAAACGGAACAATATGTTCCACAAAAGTATTTCCATCAAATTCGATATTCATGAAGAAACGTCTATTTTTTTTCTGTATCTGCCTGGCCTTAATCGGGACAGTCCAAGGACAGATAGAAACTGCTTCCCCCGACGGACGTTATGTTTTCAAGGCATGCAATACCGACTCGGGACTTTCCTTTTCCGTTGAATATGAAGGAGAAACCGTCATACAACCTTCTCCTATGGGTTATCAGGAGAGTAAAGACGACACTGTCCGATTACAATTTTCCGATTCAAAGAGACCGAAAATCATATCAAACCGGTGGCATCCCGTTTATGGAGAGCGGGCGGTAGTAGAAGACAAGTATCGGGAACGCATCATTCCGCTTTCGGGAGGGTCCCGTCCTCAAGAATTAGTCATTCGAGCCTACGATGAAGGGGTGGCCTTCTGTTTTCGTTATCCGGGAGAGGGGGTATGTCGTTTCTCTGCCTGCCGTACTGCCTATACCTTACCGAAAGGGAGTCATGCCTATTTTGCTTCGGCAGCGCAGGCCCCTTACCGTTACCTGCCTCTCGATACTTTCCGGGGAGAGACGGAACGTCCTCTTGTCGCCCGACTTCCTTCAGGAGTTTATCTCTGCCTGACGGAAGCACGAATGGTGGATTTCTCAAGGGCACGTTACCGGGTTACCGAAGATACTCCGGGGCTATTGCAATGTTCCTTAGCGGGTCCTGTTACCTTGGAGTCTCCCTGTGAAACTCCGTGGCAAGTGGTTATGGCAGCGCGTCATCCGGCAGAATTTCTGAATCATAATGATTTGATACTGAATCTGAATCCGCCCTGTGCCATCGACGATCCCTCCTGGATCACCCCTGGGAAAGTGATGCGGGAAGTCACTCTTTCCACAGAGGGCGCGAAGGCATTGGTTGATTTTGCCGCACAACATCATCTGCAATACCTGCATTTCGACGCCGGATGGTATGGTTATGAATACGACAAGGAGGCCGATGCCACCACAGTAACGGTAGATCCACGACGGAATCCGAAAGGAGACCTCGATCTTGCGGAAGCCATCCGTTATGCCAAGGAGCATGGGATTAAAGTCATTCTTTACGTGAATCAAATCGCTCTTCACCAACAGTTGGATGAGTTGTTGCCTCTTTATCGGGAATGGGGAGTTTCGGGCATCAAGTTCGGTTTTGTCCATGTAGGCTCTCAAGCGAATACGGAGTGGTTGCATGAAGCGGTCCGAAAATGTGCCGATTATGGTTTGGTGGTCAATATCCACGATGAATACCGTCCGACAGGCTTCTCACGCACCTATCCCAATCTGCTGACGCAGGAGGGTATTCGCGGGAACGAAGAGTTTGAAGATGCTACCCACAACGTCACTCAGGCCTTTATCCGCTTCATTGCGGGAGCGGCAGACAATACGGTCTGCTACTACCGTCGTGATTTCAACGAAAACGAGGCGATGCGGGATCACGAAGGGCGGTCGATGAAACAAAAGTTATTGCGTACTACGCCTGCCCATCAGCTGGCACTTCCGGTAGTCTATTACAGTCCCCTTCAATACCTCTACTGGTACGACAAGCCTTCCGACAGTCAGGGGGAACCGGAGCTGTCTTTTTACGACCATTTACCTACTGTCTGGGATGATACGAAAGTGTTGGATGGAGCCATAGGACGATTTATAATAACGGCTCGTCGGAGTGGTCAGGAGTGGTTTTTAGGAGCTCTTTCGGGGAATGCCCCGGAGACGGTAACCATTCCTTTCACCTTCCTGCCGCGGGGGAAATCATATCAGGCCATTCGTTATACGGACGGGGGTCCGGAGACAGGTACTCGAACACGCGTAGCGATAGACACCTTGACCGTTAACAGCCGTACCGTACTGGAGCAACCGTTAAGAGGGAGTGGAGGAGCAGCCTTTCGTCTGATTCCGACAGGAGGGAAGAAGGAGTAAGAATCGGCAGAATAAAAAGCAGATGAAAGCCATAGATATACTTTCTTATTTCAGGAAATTGCGTATCTTTGTGGCAAGATTTCAAACAGGCAAATGATTGTCTGAAATACTAATTATCAAACCAATAAGGAACGAACATGATTTACTCACACGAAGTAGAACACATGTGTGTCGTAAAACAGGGCCAAAGCCACGGAGCTGCCCCCATTCCAGAAGAAGGGAAATGGGTACGTGCAAAACAAATCTCCGATATTTCGGGCCTGACACACGGTATCGGTTGGTGTGCACCCCAACAAGGAACTTGTAAATTAACATTGAACGTAAAAGATGGTATCATTCAGGAAGCCTTGGTAGAAACGGTAGGATGCTCAGGGATGACGCATTCAGCAGCTATGGCTTCAGAGATTCTTCCAGGGAAAACTATTTTGGAAGCATTGAATACGGACCTGGTATGCGATGCTATCAATACGGCTATGCGGGAATTGTTCCTGCAAATTGTTTATGGCCGGAGTCAATCAGCCTTTTCAGAAAACGGCTTACCTATTGGAGCGGGGCTTGAAGATTTAGGGAAAGGATTGAGAAGCCAGGTAGGAACGATGTTCGGGACCTTGGCCAAAGGACCTCGTTACCTGGAAATGGCAGAAGGATATTGTACCCGTATGGCCTTAGATGAAGACGGAGAAGTTATCGGATATGAATTCGTCCACTTAGGCAAATTTATGGATATGGTAAAACAGGGCATGGACGCCAACGAAGCTTTGGAAAAGGCGAAAGGTACTTATGGTCGTTTTGCGGATGCCGCCAGCTATATCGATCCACGTCAAAAATAATCAAAGGAGGAAAAGTACATGGCATTATTTGAAAGTTATGACCGTAGAATCGACAAGATCAATGCGACACTGAACGAATACGGTATCAAAAATATAGAAGAAGCGAAATCAATCTGTGATGCCCACGGCATCGATCCTTACACGATGTGTAAAGAGACTCAGCCCATTTGTTTTGAAAATGCAGCATGGGCTTATGTAGTAGGGGCAGCCATTGCGATAAAAAAAGGATGCACGAATGCGGCAGATGCAGCAGAAGCGATAGGTATTGGACTTCAGTCCTTCTGTATTCCGGGGTCAGTAGCAGATGACCGGAAAGTAGGTTTGGGACATGGTAACTTGGGCGCCATGTTGTTGCGGGAAGAAACCCAATGTTTTGCTTTTCTGGCAGGACACGAATCTTTCGCAGCAGCAGAAGGGGCTATTAAGATTGCGGAAAAGGCGAATAAAGTTCGTAAATCACCGTTGCGAGTTATCTTGAACGGTTTAGGCAAGGATGCCGCTATGATTATTTCTCGTATCAATGGCTTTACCTATGTACAGACAGACTTTGACTATGCTACGGGAGAATTGAAGATAGTTAAGGAAAAAGCCTATTCGAACGGCTTACGGGCTAAAGTAAAATGCTACGGAGCAAACGATGTACGAGAAGGGGTAGCCATTATGCGTATGGAAGGTGTAGATGTATCCATTACGGGGAACTCCACCAATCCGACACGTTTCCAACATCCTGTTGCAGGAACTTACAAGAAAGAGTGTATGGAAAACGGGAAAAAATACTTCTCCGTAGCCTCAGGAGGGGGAACGGGTCGTACCTTACATCCCGATAATATGGCAGCAGGTCCGGCATCTTACGGTATGACCGATACGATGGGCCGTATGCATGGAGACGCACAATTTGCAGGTTCATCCTCAGTTCCAGCCCATGTAGAAATGATGGGATTCCTGGGAATGGGGAACAATCCTATGGTAGGAGCTACCGTAGCGGTTGCCGTAGCAATAGAAGAAGCGATGAAGAAATAAGATTCTCGAATCGTCTCAATATGGAAGGAGCGTCAAATCATTTATTTGACGCTCCTTCTTTTGCTATGACGAAGTGTAACATGGTATATACAAGTTATGCCCCAACAGAAACTTCGAAAATAACGAAGCGGTTTATCGTACAGAAACATCCCTTTGCCTTGCATCAGTATTAGCCAACTCCCCCCCCAATCTATTTCCATTCAATGCCTGCTATAATGGTCAACCATATTATAAAACAATAAATCCGCAAATACATTATCTTCATCTACCCAGTAAGCAGCGTTCAACAGGATTACTCCTTTTCCATAAGTAATTTCACCATAGGTTACCAAAACATTGGTCTCTTCCGAGAAACGCTTGTCCCGGTCAAAATGATTTGCCACATACAATCCATGTATCTTGAGAGGGAACTTGCTGCTAAAAGGATAAAAGCCTCTTGGATTTCCAATTGCCTCCCAGGAACGGGTACTTATTGTCTTACCGGAAGCGATGGTTTGATCTCCCGGGAAAATCTCGATATAGGAGCTCCCATTCCCATTCCAATGTCCGGTCTGTACGCCACCCCATGCCTTAACAGGTTGATCAATCAATCCAAAGTCATACAGTTTTTTCCCGGCAATCGTATCTGTCTGTATAATCAGATTATCCCCGTTCTTAACTCTTTCCAACGCATTTTTCCACTCTGTTTCAGAGGCTTCCTTCCCCAATAAAATCACCCCCTTCTTCTTCCCCGACAAGGATAAATTCCCACAAGCATCGGTCAATGCCTTTTCAGCTTGAGGCCATCCCATTACGGTTATGTTTCGACCTTTCAGTCTTTCTTTCTGAGAGGGACGATTTCTCAACAAGACCTGTTCTTTACCGTCAGCCACACATTTTTTCCCATTCATCAATGTTCCTTCCACCGTCACATATCCCGACCTCCATTCTTTCCCAAGGATAAAGGAAAAATCGTCCAACAATGTCTGAGCAAAAACATTTCCTCCCTCTACCTGAATGTTTTTCACCTCATCGGAATAGAGTATCATTCCTGCCCCATCCTTTATTTTAATTTTCAAATCATAATTATTGGCAGCTATTTTCTCTTCATTAATCAAACATATCTTTACCCGAACGGTATCTCCAACATTAAAGTATTTTCCGTTTTGTCTGAAAATGGCAATCTGTAAGGGACGATTCCAATAATTCATATCTTCCGGAAGAGCATTCATATTACGATTTTGATCCACAATAGCAGAAGCCCATTCATCAGGCATATCGGGTCCCGGAGACCATCCGTTAACAGCATATCCATCAGAACTGTTATTGCTCATAATCACTTGCCCCAACCGTCCATTGGTATAATATTGACCTTTTGCCGCCTGCCGAGTAATATCAAACACGTCCTGTATGACACCTTGAGCAGAACCTTTCATTTGACAACGAACAAACAAATCATTTAATTTCCGGCTTTGAGACATATACAGGTTTCGGTCAAACCCTTTTCCGTTCTCCCGTCCCTGAGCATCAATCAACGGAGCATTAAAGGTTCCTGCATAACATCGCACTTCTCCCCAATATACGATGGCAGAATCCACCTGAGTATAATGATTATGCTCATCGACAGGGAGTAAATCACTCTCCATCAACTGAATGGCAGACAAAGCGGTATGGTGATCCAGATAATTCAACCGTATCTCCTTTTGATAAGGAGGAATATGATGAAACCCCTCCCGATAAATCTTCCCGTTATTTCCGCCGGAAGAGTTGATAATCAACCGGGAATCATCGAGCTGATGAACAATTCTGAATCCCATTTACCGGGCATTTGTCCATTCCATATCTTCATTTGCCATGGAATAAATCATCAATGAGGGATGGTTTCTGTCCCTGATTACCATTCTTTTAAGCCACTCATACATCTGTCCTCTCATAAATCGGGAAGTATCAATATTGTACGATTGCCCTCCGCTATGAAAACTTCCGGGTTCTTCATAAAGATATATCCCTAAAGTGTCGGCATTTTCAAAGATGGGGATATCGCCCATCCTTCGGTGAAAGTTAAGACTGTTATGTCCTACTTTCTTCACAGCTTCGACACTCCGTTTCGCCACCTCCGGAGAAGGGAATAAGCCATTAAACGCATAAATTCCCCAATCTACGGCACTACGGAAACGTATTCTCTTTCCATTGAGGAAGAAATCATGTTTTCCATCTACCTCTCTTATTTCAAACACCCGGAATCCGAACGGTTGATTTATTTCATCGGAAGAGCCGGTCGTCTCCAGAGTCACCCTGCATTCATACATTTTAGGCGATTCTGCCGACCATTGGGAAGCATTTTTCACCACCATTTGACGAGATAATAAATTTCTTCCAGGTTGTAATATACAGGCAAAATTTTCCGAAAACAACACATCTCCCGATTTTGGCTCGACAATACTGATACGATATTCACCCGGCACATCGGTTCGGGCAGTATTCATCAAAGCAAGTTGTACATCAATATGGTTTCCATTGGCAGGTAAAAGATTTTTTACAAACAAATCATCAATATATTGATTATCGACTCCTATCAACCGCACTTCTCCTCCGATACCGGAAAAATCTTTGGACGGCAGTACGCTTTTATTTCCCCACTTCAATTCCTTAAAATCTTCCCACCCCCGATTTCCTCCGGGTGAAGTAATACGCAACGCCAAAGTA
>CASFOM010000109.1 GCA_949296295.1 uncultured Alistipes sp.
CAAAAGCCGAACAATGTAGGTTTCCGGGTTATTATTGAGGATGTTGAATAATCAAATTGGAAAATAGAATATTCCGTTAAGGAAATTTTATGCGATTAAAATAGAGTGTACTAAGTAATTATTGATTATCTTAGTACGCTCTATTTTTTTAGAGATGTGGCCGTAACTTACAAGAGAATTTATGTGGATAATAATTGGTTAAAATGGGAAAGGTAAAAGTTGTTCTGTTAATTTTTGTTTTTCTTTATGTAAATAGTTCGTTTGCTCAGAAAGAAAATGTAGTAGAGTATATTCGTCCAATAATAGGAGCCTCTACCTCTACAGAAGCAGGACGTAGTGGTCATGGTTTGGGAAAGACATTCCCTGGCAGTGCTACTCCTTTTGGATTAGTTCAACTGAGTCCGGATACTTGGACGGGGGGAGATAATGGTCCGGGATATTCTTGGCATCACAATACGATAGAAGGATTCAGTTTTGTTCACATGAGCGGGATTGGATGGTATGGTGATTTGGGAAATTTTTTGGTTATCCCTACCATAGGAAAATTACATACTTTTCGAGGAACGGCAGATAATCCTGACGATGGATATCGTTCGCGATATTCTCATGATACCGAGGTTGTGAAGGCGGGTTATTATGCCGTAACTTTGGATGATTATGCTATTCGGGTAGAATTGAGTTCTACTCCTCATGCAGGGATGATTCGTATGACTTATCCTGAAAGTGATTCTGCTCGTTTGTCTGTTGATTTAGCTCGGCGTATCGGGGGAAGTGCTTCTCGTCAATATGTTCGAATAGTTGATGATCATACTATTGAGGGATGGATTCGTTGTGAGCCTAAAGATGGGGGATGGGGAAATGGAGGTGGAAATGTATCCTACACTCTTTATTTCTATTGTGAAGTTTCTAAACCATTGAAAAATACGGGTATATGGAGTGTTGATTTCAAAGGTCAGAATCGAAAATTGGAGACGATAGAAAGTGCTGCATATCGGGAAAAAGTAGAAAATGCAACTGTTATTCGTTCTTGTAAAGAGGCAGAAGGGGATCATATAGGATTTTTCTCAGAGTTTAAAACTACCCAAGGGGAAGAAGTGCTTTTAAAGGCAGGTATTTCTTTTGTGAGTATTGAAGGAGCTCGGGAAAATTTAAAAACGGAGATGAATCATTGGAATTTTGATCAAGTGGTTGCTGATAATAATAAATTATGGGAACAAGCCATGTCAAATATTGCTGTTAAAGGGGGAGAACGGGAGAAAATAATTTTTTATACAGCTTTGTACCATACAATGATTGATCCTCGAAGTACTTCGGATGTTAATGGTAATTATGTGGCAGCAGATAATCAGGTTCGTCAAAGTAAAGATTATGTCTATCGAACTATTTTTAGTGGATGGGATGTGTTTCGCAGTCAATTTCCATTACAGACATTAATTAATCCTCGGATGGTTAATGACGAAATTAATTCATTGCTTTCATTGGCTTCTGTTAGCGGTAAAAGATATTTGCCTCGCTGGGAAATTTTGAATTCTTATTCAGGATGCATGATTGGGAATCCTGCTGTTTCAGTGATTGTAGATGCTTATCATAAAGGGATTCGAGATTATAATGTAGATACGGCTTATTTATATTGTAAGAATAGTGTTGATAAGTTTGGAAATGGAGAACAGGGATATACTTCTAACTCTATTTCACATACTTTGGAATATGCATATTCTGATTGGTGTCAAGGTGAGTTTGCCCGTCTTTTAGGAAAGGAATCAGATTATAAATTATACAATGCGAAGTCAAAGGCTTATCGAAATATATGGAATGACTCTGTTCAATGGTTCTGCGGGCGACTTTCAGACGGTTCATTTGGGGAGTGGAGAGGAGAAACCTGTCATGATTTATATTGTACGGAATCGAATCCTTTACAGCAAGGATGGTTTGTTCCCCATGATGTTTATGGGTTTATGGATTTGCTTGGTCATCAAAAATTTACGGATAAATTGACGGCTTTTTTTGATAACTCTTCGTCTGATTTCCTTTGGAATGATTATTATAATCATCCGAATGAACCGGTACATCAAGTTCCTTTTATGTTCGCTTATACGGGGAATGCCTGGTTAACACAGAAATGGACACGTCGTATTTGTGATATTGCTTACGGTACAGATGTTTTAGGTTTATGTGGAAATGAAGATGTAGGTCAAATGAGTGCTTGGTATATTTTAGCGTCTATGGGATTACATCCGGTGAATCCTGGGGATAATATTTATATACTTACATCTCCTGTTTTTGATGAGATAGAATTGAAATTAGATCCTGATTTTTATCAAGGTGAAAAATTTACCATTCGGGCATATAATAACAGTCCAGAAAACGTTTATATACAACAGGCCCGATTAAATGGGAAAAAACTTGCCCGAGCATGGATTACACATGATGAGATTGTTCGAGGAGGCATACTTGAATTAGAAATGGGTTCTATACCCAATAAGCAGTTTGGAGCAAAACAGCTGCCTCCCTCTGCAAATAGGAAAAAGTGGAATGTTAAATAAATAAGCTGTTGGGAAGAAACAGACGGTTAAATGTTTGATGCAATGAGAAAGATACTTTCGTTTTTTATGAGTTATAAGGTGATGTTTGCCTTATTGGTTATTTATGCTGTAGCTATGGCTGTTGCTACATTTTGGGAAGCGACTTATGGTACGGCTATGGCTCGCCAATTTTTTTATACATCCTGGTGGTTTATCTTGTTACAAGGTCTTTTGGCTATTAATTTTATAGGTATAAGTATAAAACGGAAGTTATGGTTACAACATAAATGGGGAGCTTTATTATTGCATTTTGCTTTGATTATTATTTTATTGGGGGCTTTATATACTCATCTTTTTTCTCGGGAAGGAATTATGCATATTCGGGAAGGAGAGACTTCTGATATGTTGTTGTCTTCACGAGGAGAACCTTTAGGAAAATTACCTTTCAGTGTTATGTTGAAAGATTTTCAATTAGAACGTTATCCAGGTTCACAAAGTCCGTCTTCTTACAAAAGTGATGTGGTCATTACAGATAAAGATGGAAGTAAAGAGATTTCTATTTTTATGAATAATATTGCTTATGTTCAGGATTATCGGTTATACCAAGCTTCGTTTGATCGGGATGAACAAGGGACAGTACTTTCTGTGAATCAGGATTTGGAAGGGACAATTATTAGTTATACGGGTTATTTATTATTGACTATAGGGCTAATTGTTTCGTTATTTCATAAAAATTCTCGATTTAGAGTGTTAGCTCGTAAATTAAAACAAGGGAAGAGTGTATCGGTTTTGTGCTTAATGGCGGGGCTGGTAATCTTCCCGTCGTTTTCACTGAAAGCGCAATCTGTTAATGAACCATTGAAAACAATACCGTTAGAGGTTCTTCAACGTAATGTCATATCTCGTGAAAGTGCGGATTCTTTATCTTCCTTACTTGTTCAAAATCCTAACGGACGTATTGAACCTCTCAATAGTTATGTCTCACGATTATTGCGTAAAATTTATCGTGGAGATAATTTTCATGGATTGACTGCCGAGCAGGTAATGATTGGAGCAGTAGGGAATCCTTATTTGTGGAGTCGTGTGCCGATGATATATGTTTCTAATAAAGAGGTTCAGAAACGTTATGGATTGACAGATAAATATGTCTCGTTTAATAGTTTGTTCGATGAAAATGGGCGATATAAGTTGCAAAACGATGTGGAGTCTGCTTATGCAAAATCACAAACAGAACAGTCGAAGTTAGATAAGGATATTTTGAAATTGGATGAAAAGATGAATATTTTGCATGCATTGTTTCAAGGTTCAATGCTTCGTCTTTTCCCTGTAAATGATAGTGAAAATGGGATATGGCTTTCTGCTTCGGATGATTTAACGGAATTGGAATCCCGGGATTCTTTATTTGTGGGGAAAATATTGCCTTGGTATTTTGAGGAATGTGATGCTTCATTGCAAACGGGAAATTGGGATAAACCTAATGAAATTATCCGTATGATTAAGGTATTTCAGAAATCAAAAGCTGATCCTTCTCATTTTATTGCTTCGGAAAAGGTAGAAAAGGAGATTTTCTATAATAAGGCTCATATTTTTAAAACATCAGGGTTAGGGTATTTGATAACAGCCTTTTGTTTGTTATTGGTTTTATTTGCGATTATTTTTCAAGGGGAATACAGATGGTTGGTATGGCTTGTTAAAATCTTATCGGGGATTATTGTCATATTCTTTTTGTATCATGCTTTTGGTATAGGATTGCGTTGGTATATATCAGGTCGTGCTCCTTGGACCAATTCTTATGAATCCATGATATATGTTGCATGGACAGCGGTTTTAGCCGGGATTATTTTTGGACGAAAATCTCCGATTACATTAGCAGTTGCTACATTATTGGGAGGTATTATCGTCATGATTTCTCAATTGAGTTGGTTGGATCCAGAGATAACTCCATTGGTTCCTGTATTAAAATCATATTGGTTATTATTTCATGTTGCGGTTATAACAGCAAGTTATGGATTTTTTGGAATGTCTGCTTTGTTGGGGCTTACCACTATGTTAGTAATGATTTTTGGTCATAAGGAACGTACTTTATCTAAAATAGATGAATTGACCATTATTAATGAAATGTCACAAACAATAGGATTAGTTTTATTGTCTATTGGGGTATTTTTAGGAGCCGTTTGGGCTAATGAGTCATGGGGGCGTTATTGGGGATGGGATCCTAAAGAAACTTGGGCCTTAATTACTATGGTGGTTTATGCCTTTACTACGCATTCACGATTTATTCCAGCTTTGTCGGGTAAATTTGCTTTTACAGCAATGTCTGTATTTGCTATTTATAGTGTATTAATGACATTTTTTGGAGTTAACTATTATTTGTCAGGGATGCATTCTTATGGGAATAGTGAGGGATTTGCTGAATTTCCGGTAATATTGGGAACCGTTATTGTTGTATTGATTGCTGTTATTGCAGGAATACGTTATCGTCGGTTGGAACGAGCTTGAGAAAGAATTGAGAAATAAGATAAAATTTTAAGATTAACGAAAGGGGGGGCCAATTATGAAATTGGGCATACCTCTTTTTTTGATGTCTTTATATCTTTGATGAGCTAATCAATCAAATATTGAGATTTAGTAAATGCAGAGTTAATTAAATAACTCGGTTATAGTTAAAATAAGACACTAAAAAAGGTTATCTCTTATTTATATAGAGATAACCTTTTTTAGTCGGGGTACCAGGATTCGAACCTGGGACCCCCTGC
>CASFOM010000110.1 GCA_949296295.1 uncultured Alistipes sp.
CTTTTTAAAAATGAAGTTTTTTAGCATAAAATTTAATTGTAAATTTGCAGTGATTTTTCCCTCTTTTTTAGGAGAAAAAACATAATTAAAATAGAATGAGATATTGTCCGGCATTAATTATATTAACGATATTGTTCTTTACAACAGGATGTAAAGAATTTAAATTTATGTCCTTTCGTAAGGATAATGAATTGCTGGCGAGTGTCGGGGATAAGGAATTGTATTTGGAGGATGTTAAATCTATTTTTACAAAAAATATGTCTCCTAAAGATAGTTTGGCTCTTTTGAATGCTCATGTAAACAGCTGGATTAAACGTACCATCAAATTACAGGAGGCGGAAAAAATGTTTAAAGAAAAACAGGAAGACATAGAGGCTTTGGTGCAGGATTACAGAAATGCTTTATTGACCTCAAAATACAATCAAGCCATTACAACTGCAGTAGATACATCCATAACCAAAGAACAAATCAAAAACTATTATACGACTAATTTGGAGCAGTTTCGACTGGTAGGGCCTATTGTTAAAGCTCGTATTGTAGCATTTCCCGCTGCTTATCGACAACAAAAAAAGTTAAAGGAGATTCTTTTGTCTCAGAAAGAAGAGGATTATTATGATCTTCAGGATTTGGTCAAGAAACAATCGTTTAAATATAATGAATTCAATTCCTGGACCTATTTCAAAGATGTTTTGGAAAATATTCCTTTTACAGATAAAGATTTTGATGCTTTTTTATCAAAAAATAATTTTTATCAGGTGGGAAATGAGGATATCATTTATATGATGGTAATTCTTAATCATAAAAAAACAGGAGATTATATTCCTATAGAAATGGTGGAAAATACCATTCGTCGGGCTATTGTAAACAAACGTTTGACGGATCATATTCGTCAAGTCGAGGATAGCATTTATCAACAGGCTTTATATGAACATCTTATTAAAATAAATGTAGATTCTGTATTGCCACAAACGAATAATTTAGAGAATCCGAAAGATACTGTAAGTAATAAATCGAATTAACGCAATTTACATTAGGGACAATGAAGATAGATTATAAAACAACTCTTTTATTTTGCTTTTTAGGATTATCGACTCCTGTTTTATATGCACAAGAGCATTTTCAGGATACAACTATACAGTTAGGACAACAATATATAGCAGATCAGATTGTAGCTGTAGTGGGTAGTACCATGATTACTCTTTCAGAAATGGACTTGGCTCAACAGATGATTGAACAAGGATATAAAGAACGAGGGTATACTGGAGAAAGCTCTTTGGCTGAGGCTTTGGAGGCATTGTTGATTCAAAAAGTATTGGCATCTCAGGCTGCTGTGGATTCTTTACCTGTTAATCAATCGGGTATTGACCTTGAAGCACAAAAACAAATGCAAAGTATGGTAAAGGATTTTGGTGGGATAGCACAGGTAGAAGCTTTGACTAATACTCCTATTTTCAAGGTAGAGAGTAATTTGAAGAAAAGGCTGGAAACCCAACAGCTCGCTACGGCTATGCAAAATAAGATACAAGAAAATATTACGATTACACCGGCAGAAGTAACTCGGTTGTATCGAAAAATGCCTAAAGATAGTTTGCCGATTATCCCAGAACAATTTATCTATGCACAAATAGCGAAAGTTCCCCCAAAAAATGATGATGTGGCCCGAATGAATGTGAAAGGGGAACTGCTTGCTTTGCGTGATCGAATTGTGAAAGGAGCCAATTTCGCTGCTTTGGCTCGGATGTATTCAGAAGATTATACTTCTGCTCCAAGAGGAGGGGAAATGGATCCGATGCCTAAGGAAAGTTTTACCCCTAATTTTGCTGATGCCTTGACTCAGTTAAAGCCGGGACAAATATCAGAAGTTATTGAGACACCTTACGGATTTCATATTATTGAATTGTTGGATGTTCAGGGTAATTTATATCATTGCCGTCATATTTTAATGAAAGTAAAATTTTCGGCAGAACAAAAAGTCGCTGCAATACAACAGTTGGATAGTGTGTTGAACCAGATTCGTAAAGATAGTTTAACTTTTGAAAAGGCAGTAGAACTATATTCTACAGATGAAAACAGCAAACAAAATCAGGGAGTGGTATTGAATACCTGGTATGAACGTTATGGTGGAGGAGCTCGTGCTAAAACCAATCGATTTAATAAGGAAGAGTTGGGATATGATTATAACTATATCCAATCTTTAAAAGAAGGGGAAATGTCAGAGGTGTTTGAGGCAATAGATATCAATACCGGTGATGATATTATAAAATTTATCAAACTGATAAAAGTGATTCCATCTCATGTAGCTAACTTAAGGGAAGATTATGTCGCTTTGGAAGGAGAAGCTTTGGAAATGAAAAAACAAGAAGCTTTTGATGAATGGATTGATAATAAAATCGGAGAAATGTATATCCGTATAGAAGAACCTTACAAAAGTTTGATGGCAAAATATGCAGAGAAATGGGTAAAATAACATTTTACCCCATTTTTAATAAGTAAAAATATTTTTCATTTTCAGTAGATTAAGATATTTTTTATATTAAAGGCTGAAAATCCATACTATAAAAAAGATGATTTTCAATAAAAAGAAAATAGCTGTATGGTTAACGTTGATTTTTAGCTTTATCTGTATTCATGGAATCGGGCAAGTTAAAGTATATTGGCGTAGCGACGGTAGCAAGATAATTGAAAAGGGTAGTGTTGTCCAATTAACGGGTAATGTGGCTTTTTATCATAATGGAGCTGTAATTACTTGTGATACGGCTTATCGATATGGCGAACAACGAATGGAAGGAATCGGAAGAGTAATTATCAATTCTGATTCCACATTCATATATGGAGATAGGTTTACTTATGACAGTGAAACCAATATAGCAAGAGTATATGCTCCCTTAATAAAGACAATTGATAAAGATGCCGTCCTTTATACTCATAATATGCAGTTCAACACTCTGACGAATATAGGAAGTTATTTCGGAGGAGGGACGCTTTCACAGAAAGACAACCTTATGGAGTCTGAACGT
This sequence comes from uncultured Alistipes sp., assembly GCA_949296295.1. Lineage (GTDB taxonomy): Bacteria > Bacteroidota > Bacteroidia > Bacteroidales > Rikenellaceae > CASDZK01. Next base: position 3,018 of record CASFOM010000110.1, read on the forward strand.
GGAGATTATTATACCGATACACGTACTATTGTTTTAGTGGGTTCCGTATCTATGAAAAATGATGATTATGAGATAAAAACGGATTCCATTGGGTTTAATCTGAATACTGAATTTGTGACTTTTTATGATCAGGCTGATATATGGAATAGTGAAGGAGAATTTTTGAAGGCAAATCAAGGAACTTATGATCGGGAGTTGGAACGTTATGACTTTTTTGATGAAGCTTACGTTTTGACACAGGAACAAGAAGTATGGGCTGATTCCATGCAGTACAACAGTAAAACGGCAGAAGCCCTCCTGTGGAATAATATTCAAATATTGGATACAGTCCAAATGGCTATTTCGTTTGGTGATTACGGACATTATTGGGGAAATTACAAACGGGCAATTTTAACGGAGAATCCTTCTGTAATTACGTATGATGTTTCTCAACCGGACAGTTCTTTTATGAAAGCCGATACTATGTTTCTGGCACCAGCTCTTGATTTTGTCCATAAACAACAAAATCCTCCCATAGATTCTCTTCTAAATGCCCCGATTACTAATGATTCTGTTGCTTTGCTGGAAACAGATTCGTTATCTTTCATCTCTTCTCCTGTTGTAGATTCTATGATTTTAGATTCTTCTTTAGTAAAAATAGAAGAAAAAATAGCGACAGATACTACAAAAATAAAAGTAAAAAAAGAACGGGAACGGAAAAAAGAGAAAAAAATCAAAGAGCGGAAAAAGAAAAAAGCAGGAAAAATACGATTCCGTGACAAAATGTTAATGCGCGATACCTTGGCAATGAAGCAACAGGTTGTAGATTCATTAGTAACCGATTCTTCATTAGTGGATTCATCTGCTATAAATTCGGCTGTTTCTAATGATTACTACTCCTATAAACGAGAGGCTGATTCTTCCGATTATATCATTCGAGGTTTTCATCGGGTGAAAATTTTTAGAGACAGTGTTCAAGCTGTGTGTGATTCTTTGGTTTTAATATCTACGGATTCTACAATGCGGATGTATAATAATCCTATTATATGGAGCGACAATAGCCAAATTACGGCTGACAGTATTATCATGTTTACCCGGAATCAACAATTATATCGAGCAGAACTGTATAATTTCCCAATTATTGTACAACAGTTAAAATTAGATACGACTCGCTATAACCAGATCCGAGGAAAATTTATGGAAGCCTTTTTTAAACAGAATGCTTTGGACGTAATATATATAGATCAAAATGCAGAAACCCGTTTCTATAAGGAAACAGATGATCTTATTGAAGGACTTTTTGCGGCTTTGTCCGGTAGCATGAAAATTACGTTTATTGATTCTCAGATCAATCAAATTTTTTGGTATCAGGACATAGCTACGGATCTCTATCCTTTGGATAAGATACCTCCAACATTGGAACTGTTTTTAAAAGGCTTTTCCTGGCATGAAGCAGAACGCCCCAAGAGTAGAAATGAAGTTTTTAACAGAACTATTCGGAATTCTTTTCGTTCACAGGCAGAGTTAATACTTCCTCCTACATTCCCGATTACTACAAAAATTGATCAGGAAAAGGTTGAGTTACTAAAAGCGGGAACCTGGGAAGATAGGAATGAACCGTTACCGTTTGATAAAAATACATTAATTATAGATTATTAATCACAACCATCTAAACAATCAGATTAGTCGAATGGACAATAAAAAAATAAAGATATGGCTTTTAGGTAGCCTGTTTCTTTGTGTTCAAACAACATTTGCCCAGCGAGATAAAGGATTGGAAGCCATTACTTTGCCTTCTATTCAAGCTCAGACAGCTTATTTGGCCAGCGATTTAATGCAAGGACGAGAAGCAGGAACTGTAAATGCTGCTCGTACAGCAGAATATTTAGCTTCTCAATTCGGCAGTATAGGATTAAAACCATATTTTCCTAAAGAGTCAGGTATTTTGAACCAATATATGCAACCTTTTTCAGCAATGCGTTGCAGTAATTTTAAAAGCCAGTTGTCTCTGAAAAACGATTTGGGTTCTACACTTTTTTTTGAAGAAAATATTGATTATCAAGTTTCAGGAAAACCTGTTGTCGATGCTAAATTATCAGGGAAAGTTGTCACATATGATTCATTAAGTAATCATAGAGGTTCTTTTGTATATTATAAAGGAATTCCTTCCGGTCAAGTAATTGCTGATTTGAAAAGTCAGGGAGCTTTGGCTCTATTGGTTTATGATTCTGTTTCTTGGAAACAGAATATTGAAAAGAATGCGTTTCGGTACCATTATAACGAAGCTATATATGAAGGAGAACAACCGAGAAAAATATTCAGTGATACCAAATTAGTTGTGGAAGGAGAAAATCTCCAAACATTTGTTCAGATAAATATCTCCGAACAAATGGCTCATCTATTGAAATCTTCTTCTACAACCGTTTCTTTAACCTTATCTTGTCAACAAGAACAAGTTTTTTTACGGAATGTATTGGGAATTATTGAAGGAGAAAAAAGTGATGAGTATGTGGTGATTGGTTCCCACTTTGATCATCTTGGGGTACAGAACGGTTATATATATAATGGAGCAGATGATAATGCAAGCGGTACCGTAGCTGTTTTGCAAATAGCCAAAGCATTTGTCGCTTCTGGTGTAAAACCTCGACGGAGTATTATTTTTGCCTTATGGGATGGGGAAGAATATGGACTTTTAGGTTCCCGATATTTTACCCGAAACTGTGCTTTCATGAATCAGATACAGGGATATATGAATTTTGATATGATTGGACGAAATCATGATGAAAATAATCCGGAAAGTGTCGTGTTTTTCTATACAGCCAATCATCCTCAATATGAAGAATGGTTGAAAGGACATATTCGTCATTATGGACTTTCATTAAAACCTGTTTATAAAGCGTGGGACAATCCCGTAGGAGGAAGTGATAATGCTTCTTTTGCCAAACAGGGTATTCCGATTGCCTGGTATCATACAGATGGGCATCCTGATTATCATCAACCTTCTGATCATGTCGATAAAATTAATTGGAATAAAATGATAGATATTATTCGGTCAGCCTATTTGGTATTTTTTGATATGGCTCAGGAGGAAGAGGATAAAGAATAAATAGTATAAAAGAAATAGCTCATATGAAAAAAATTATAGCACCTTCTTTCCTTTCTGCAAACTTTGCCTGTTTGCAAAAAGAGATTGATATGTTAAATAACAGTCAAGCAGAATGGTTTCATCTCGATATTATGGATGGTTGTTTTGTCCCTAATATCTCTTTTGGATTTCCTGTGGTGGAAGCTATTCGAAATCAAACAACTAAAATATTGGATGTACATTTGATGATTGTAGATCCGGATAGGTATATAGATCGTTTTGCTGCAATAGGAGCTGATTATTTAACCGTACATGCAGAAACATGTGTACATTTACACCGTACATTACAAAATATAAAAAATAGTGGGATGAAAGCAGGGGTTGCTTTAAATCCTCATACTCCTCTGTCTGCTATTGAAGAGATATTGTATATGGCTGACTTAATTTTGATTATGTCTGTCAATCCTGGCTTTGGAGCCCAAACATTTATTGAAGCGAGTTTGAATAAAATCAAAAGATTGCGAGAAATGATTGATAATCAACATCTCGATACATTAATTGAATCTGACGGAGGAATTTCTCCTAAAAATGCAGCATCTCTTTTTAATGCTGGTTGTAATGTGTTGGTTGCGGGAAATGCCATATTCAAAAGTAGTAATCCCATAGAAACAATAGAACAACTACTAAAAGCACAATAATTTTATGGTTTCAGTAGATAACATAACGGTTGCTTATGGGGGGTGGGAACTTTTTAAAGGTATTTCTTTTCTGGTTAATCCTAAAGAACGTATTGGGTTAGTAGGTAAAAACGGAGCAGGGAAATCTACTTTGTTAAAAATTATTTGTGGGGAACAACAACCTACTGAAGGATGTATTTCCAAGAATGGTGAATGTACGATAGCCTATTTACCCCAACAGATGAAAGTCAATGATACGGCAACTGTATTTGAAGAAACTTCAAAGGCTTTTCAAGAGGTATTGGCTTTAGAAAAAGAAATAGAGCATTTGAATCGGGAGATAGCATCAAGAGAAGATTACGAGTCGGAAGAATACCTTGCTTTATTGCATCGATTGCATGAAGCAAATGATCGTTACTTTCTTTTGGATGGAGCCAACCGGGACGCTCAAATAGAAAAAGTGTTGTTGGGATTGGGGTTTAAACGGGAAGATTTCCAGCGTCCTACACGCGAATTTAGTGGTGGGTGGCGTATGCGGATAGAATTATCCAAGATATTATTGAAAAAGCCTTCCTTGATGTTGTTGGATGAACCTACCAACCATTTGGACATTGAAAGTATAGAGTGGTTAGAGTCTTATTTAAAGGAATATAAGGGAGCTGTTATTCTTATTTCCCATGACCGGAAATTCTTGGACAATATTACAACTCGGACCATTGAGATTATGTTGGGACGTATCTATGACTATAAAGTTCCTTATAGCCAATACGTAGCTTTACGTAAAGAACGTCGGGCACAACAATTGGCGGCGTTTGAGAATCAACAAAAAATGATTCAGCAGACAGAAGAATTTATCGAACGATTCCGTTATAAGCCGACCAAATCCAATCAAGTCCAATCTCGTATAAAACAACTTGAAAAGTTGGATATTATAGAAATAGACGAGGAAGATAATGCTAAGTTAAACATGAAATTTCCACCTGCTCCTCCTTCAGGAAAAATTGTTCTGGAGGTTAAAGAAGCAGGAAAATCATTCGGAGAAAAGCATATTTTTTCGGGAGCCAATTTTGTACTGGAACGAGGAGATAAAATTGCTTTGGTGGGACGTAATGGAGAAGGGAAAACTACGTTTGTTCGTATGATTTTAGGTCAAACGGAGATATCGCGAGGAGCAATACGTGTAGGGCATAACGTAAAGATTGGTTATTTTGCACAAAATCAAGATGATCTAATGGAGGGAGATTTCACTGTTTATGATACCTTGGATCGGGTAGCCGTAGGGGAAATCAGAACTCGTTTGCGGGATATCTTAGGAGCTTTTTTGTTTCGGGGAGAAGATATAGATAAAAAAGTAAAAGTTCTTTCCGGAGGAGAACGTTCCCGATTAGCCATGGCTCGTCTGATGTTGGAACCTTATAATCTGTTGATTTTGGATGAACCTACCAATCATATGGATATGCGTTCAAAAGATATATTGAAACAGGCGATTATTGATTATGATGGAACTGTTATTGTGGTATCTCATGACCGGGAGTTTTTAGATGGATTGGTTTCAAAAGTATATGAGTTTCGAGATGGAAAAGTAAAGGAACATTTAGGTGGAATTTATGAATTTCTTGAAAGTCGTAAATTAAATTCATTAACAGAACTGAATAAAAAAATCATTCCTGACACAACATCCAATAACTCTCAAACGGTTCAATCATCAAATGTTAGCAATAAACAAACTTTCCTGCAAAAAAAAGAATCTGAGCGTATTTTACGTAAAATGGAGACGGAAATAAAAAAAATAGAGTCTCAAATTGAAACATTGGAACAAGAAATTGCTGAAATGAATCGTCAAATGGCCTCTCCGGAAGAATATGGGATTAATTTACAGGATGGGAAATTTTTTGAAACGTACGAACAATTGAAAAAACAGCAGGACGATGCTCTATGGAAATGGGAGCAACAATCTTCTGAGTTGGAAAATTTTAAAAAGAAATTGTTAATAGAAGAATAGATATGTCAGAGCAAATACTGTTTGGTCTTAGACCGATTATTGAAGCCATTGATGCAGGTAAACGAATCGATAAAATTTACATAAAAAAAGGGGCAGACAGTCCCATCATGAGTAACTTGCGGGAACGTTGCCGATTACATAAAATTACGATACAAGAAGTTCCTTTGGAAAAACTCAATCGAATGACCAAAGGGAATCATCAAGGCGTTGTTGCTCAAATATCAGCCATTGAATATGCAGAGGTCTCAGAGTTGTTGGAAAATATAAAACACCAACAGGTTCCTGCATTAATAGTTGTTCTTGACGGAGTTACGGATGTACGAAATTTTGGTGGTATTGCCCGAAGTGCTGAATGTGCAGGAGCAAATGCTTTGATTATATCGGCTAAAAACAGTGCTCCCGTTAATGCTGATGCCATACGAAGTTCAGCAGGAGCTCTTAATTTAATCCCGGTTTGTCGTGTCGGAAGTATGCGAAATACTTTAAAATTATTAAAAGATGAGGGGATGCAGTTGGTGGCTGCTACTGAAAAAAGCGATAAAATATTATATAATACTGATTTGAAAAAGCCAACTGTATTGATTTTAGGGGCAGAGGATAAAGGAATTTCGAAAGAGATTCTTAAAATGTGTGATGTACATTTATCCATCCCTATTCTAGGGAAAATCGAATCCCTCAATGTATCTGTTGCTGCAGGAATTATGCTTTATGAAGTTGTACGGCAAAGAATTAGTGTAGAATAAATTATAATTTTAAAATATGACTAACAAATCTAAAAAAGCTGTACTGTTCGATTTTGACGGAGTAATTGTCGATACGGAATCCAATTATGATGTTTTTTGGAATGGAACAGCGGAAAAGTACAATTTGGGAATTGAAAATTTTGCTGCAAAAATAAAGGGGAATATTATGACCAATATTCTAAATACCTATTTTTCTCAATATTCGGATTCTGTACATGAGGATATTCGAAAGGCTTGTTCTGAATTTGAAATGAAAATGGACTATAAACCGATTCCCGGAGCATTGGAATTTATTCAACTCTTGAAAAGTCATGACGTTCCTATTGGGTTAGTGACCAGTTCCGATAATAAAAAAGTAGCTAAAGCTTCTGAAGTTTTGGGGATACAAGGGATTTTTGATTGTATTGTCACAGCGGACCGTATTACTCGGGGAAAACCGGATCCAATGTGTTTCCTTTTAGGTGCATCAGATTTACATAAATCTCCCGAAGAGTGTGTCGTTTTCGAGGATTCATTTGCAGGAATACAGGCTGGTTTAGATGCAGGAATGCAAGTTATTGCTTTATCTACTACAAATTCAGAAACATCACTGCAAAAAAAAGTAAATATCATAATTCCTGATTTCCGAGGAATTGATTATCTTCGCTTTATATCATGGATTAATCCTAAACAGTAAGATGATGCGTTTTGTTCACTTGTCTATTGCACTATTCCTTTGTGGAATCATTTTTATCGGATGTAAGAAGGGAGA